>DBGCEW010000240.1:0-13501 GCA_048357495.1 Frisingicoccus sp. | reverse complement strand
TGTAATCGTCCATCCGGCTTTCATAAAGCTCCGGTGACTTAAAATAATCATCAATAGCCTGTCTGTAAGTCCGGGTAACCACAGCCACATAAAGGGCCGTCTTCATCCGGCCTTCGATTTTAAAGCTGTCAATACCTGCTTCCACCAGTTCGGGAATATGCTCGATCATACACAAATCTTTGGAATTGAAAATATAAGTTCCCCGTTCATTTTCATAAACCGGCAAATACTCACCGGGACGGGTCTCCTCCATAATCGCATACTTCCACCGGCACGGATGGGTACAGGCCCCCTGGTTGGCATCCCTTCCGGTAAAATAACTGCTGAGAAGACAGCGTCCCGAATAGGAAATACACATAGCCCCGTGAACAAAGGTTTCTATTTCCAGATCCGCCGGAATATGGGCCCGTAAATCTTTAATTTCATCGATAGAAAGTTCTCTGGCAGAGACAACACGCTTTGCGCCGAGCCCGTGCCAGAAATTATAGGTCCGGTAATTGGTATTATTCGCCTGAGTACTGATATGAATTTCAATCTCCGGACAGATTTCTCTGGCTATCTGAAATACCCCCGGATCAGAAATGATCAGAGCATCCGGACCAATCGCCTTCAATTCTTTAAAATAAGCTTCCACGCCCTCTAAATCCCCATTATGGGCCAAAATATTCGCCGTAACAAAGACCCGGGCGCCATGGGCATGGGCAAATGCGATGCCTTCTTTCATATCCTCCATCGAAAAATTTTTGGATTTTGCCCGGAGACTGAAGACTTCCCCTCCGATATACACGGCATCTGCACCAAAAGTTACGGCAGTTTTCAAAACTTCCAGACTGCTGGCTGGTATTAATAATTCCGGTTTTTTCATGCTGTTACTCCTTCACACTGACCGTCATCCCGTCACCAATCGGTAAAACCATGGTTTCCAGGCCATCCATATGTTTTAATGTCCACAAATATTCCCGCATCCGGCTGTGAATCGTCCGGTTCCTCCGTATGACCGCATAACGGGACTCCACAACGTCCCCGTCCTGAAGCACGTTATCCGACACAAGAAGTCCTCCCGGCGCCAGAAGCCGAAGCACTTCCGGAAGGAAATGAATATACTGTCCCTTTGCCGCATCCATAAAGATGAACTCATAGCTTCCCTCCAAGCCCCGAAGAACATCGACGGCATCTCCGGGAATCAGGGTAATCTGTTTTTCTTTGCCTGCCCGCCGAAAATTTTCTCTGGCCACAGGAATCCGTTTTTCATACTTTTCAATCGTCGTTATATGGCTGTCCTCACCAAGACACTCGCTCATCAGAACAGCGGAAAAGCCTATGGCTGTTCCTACTTCAAGAACCGCTTTAGGCTTTTTTATTTTCAACAGCAGCCGGAGAAGATTCCGGCTCTCCTTTCGGATAATCGGTACATAATCCCGGACTGCCTCCTGTTCAATTGTACGGACTATTGGACTCTCATCCCCGTCCAAGGAAAGGATATAATCAAGCATTCTTTCATCTACAATCACTGTCCGCCGTCTCCTCCATCTGTTGTGTCGCTCTCAGTTTCACTGCTTTCCTGAGACTCGGCCGTCTCTGCTTCCAGTTCTTCCGCTGTCTTTGGTTTTACAACGGAATTGGCATCATCCGACATCAGCTCCATCATATCATCGGCAGACATATTCGCCTTGAGAATATATGTGCCAGGCTTCATGCTTGCATCACTCAGCCGTGCCTTAATAATAAAAGCCGCTTCACTGGTAATAAGTTCCTTATCCTTCAGCTTCTTTGCAATGTCCCGGCTGCCGTCTCCCGATTCGATAACAATACGAACCTCTTCATCCGCATATTCGGATACAACCGGTTCTCCAAATACCTCATAGGAAAAATCATAAGCAAAGGCTCCGGCACGGAAAAGCACAAAGATGGCCACGACATAAATAATAATATTACCGCCGACACCCAAAATGGCTGATATTACTTTTTTCATACTCGTTTCCTCCTCTAGTCGTCCAAAAACGAAACATCCATATCCAGACTGTCATAGATACGCTCCGTCATCTGGCTCATCATAAACGCAAGCCCCTGCTCTGCTGTCAGGAATTCCCTCACATCCGAATTCTGTAAAATATCCCTGTATTCATCATCCAAAGCTTCCAGCCGGTTCATATCGTCGGGGGCTTCCGGCTTATTCTGTATGACAAAATATGCCTTACGAAGCTCATTCACCCTTTTTCCCAATGCTTCATCCCTGAAAATTTTTATCTGAAGACGCCGATATTGATTATAAACATTACTGTGTTTAATCGCCCGGATGAGCTGCCGGGTCTGGTATTCCACACTCTTCATCCTTCTACCAGGCCTTTCTTCTGCATATTTATAATGGTAATGTTAACCATTAACATTACCATTATAAAGAATTCTCTTCAATTTATCAAGTCTAAACATCCACTTCCATAATAATTGGAAGGATCATCGGATTTCTCTTTGTCTGTTTCCATACGTAATCGCTCAATGTATCCCGGATAACGCTCTTAATCTTACTCCAGTCGCTCTCCCGGCCCTCAAGACATTTGTTGACTGCCTGATCTACAACCCTTCTGGCATCTTCCATAAGCATTTCAGACTCCCGGACATAGACAAAACCTCTGGATACAATATCCGGCCCTGCCAATAACCGGTTATCATACCGGGATAAGGTCAGAACAACAATCAGCAGTCCATTCTGAGACAGCATCTGACGATCCCGCAACACGATATTTCCCACATCGCCAACGCCGAGACCATCAACCATAATGCCGCCATGAGGCACCTGACCGATCACCTTCGCCTTTTCGTCTTTCAGCTCAAGAACATTTCCCGAGGAAAGAATCAGAATATTATCTTTGTGAATTCCCATGGTCTGGGCCAGTTTGGCATGGGCCTGCAGATGACGGTATTCACCATGAACCGGAATGGCAAACTTCGGCCGTGTCAGAGCATAAATCAGTTTGATTTCCTCTGCACAGGCATGTCCGGATACGTGGGTATCCTGGAAAATAACTTCTGCGCCTTTACGGAATAATTCGTTAATAATATTCGATACGGCTTTTTCGTTTCCAGGAATCGGACTTGAACTGAAAACAATCGTATCTCCTGGTTTGATCGACACCCGCCGATGGGTATTGTTTGCCATACGGGACAGGGCTGCCATGGTTTCTCCCTGACTTCCTGTGGTAATAAGCACCAGCTGGTCATCCGGATAATTACGCATATGATCAATGTCAATCAATGTATTATTCGGAATCTGAATATAGCCCAGCTCCGAAGCAATTGAAATAATATTCACCATGCTCCGGCCTTCCACAATAACCTTGCGGCCGAATTTATACGCTGAATTAATAATCTGCTGTACACGGTCCACATTGGAAGCAAAGGTCGCTACGATAATACGGCCTTTACGGTGTTCATCAAAAATATGATCGATCGTCTGTCCCACTGTCCGCTCCGAATTGGTAAATCCGGGACGTTCTGCATTGGTACTGTCCATAAGCACGGCAAGAACACCTTTTTTACCCAGCTCGGCAAACCGCTGCAGGTCGATACTCTGTCCGAAAACCGGTGTATAATCAATTTTAAAGTCACCGGTATGCACAATAATACCTTCCGGGGTATAAATCGCCAGCGCCGCCGCATCGGCAATACTGTGATTTGTTTTTATAAATTCAATCCGAAAACATCCCAGATTAATGGACTGACCATGTTTAATAACCTTCCGCCGGGTTGATTTCATCATGTTATGTTCTTTTAATTTATGTTCGATAATTCCCATCGTCAGTTTTGTCGCATAAATCGGCACATTCACTTTTTTCAGCACATAAGGCAGCGCACCGATATGGTCCTCATGACCATGGGTAATGACAAACCCTTTCACTTTGTCAATATTATTTTCAAGGTAGGTCACATCCGGGATTACCAGGTCAATCCCCAGCATATCGTCTGCCGGGAAAGACAGTCCGCAGTCCACCACAATAATACTGTCATCATACTCAAAAGCTGTAATATTCATTCCAATGCTTTCCAGTCCGCCCAATGGAATGATTTTTACGCCTTCGTTTTCTTTCTTTACTACTTTCGCTTTCAATTTTCGCACCTCCGTCAATCTCAAAAGCTGTGCAATATATGAAAGAATTCGAATCCATTGCTATTCTATTTTTGTCCGTTCCACATTCTTTATTTAAAAATTATATCACGATAACTGGCTTAAATAACGCTTTTAACCGTACTCGAATACCTAAACCAGACATAACACGTTCAATGCTTCGAATCCATCCATGATATATCCACAGCAAATACGATACGCTCTGAAGAGCCTATCGGACTATTACCATCGTAATCTGTTTCTGATTACATTTCAATATCAATATCATCTAAAATTTCCGAAAAAACTTTGGATATCGCTTCCAACTCCACTTCATCTTCAATCTCACTGTAAATCACTTCCGAAGCCCCTTCTTCATTTACAGTTTCTTTTAAAATCCAGGCTTCGGCTTCATCCTCCATGGAATCTGTCACTAATATATAATTAACATCATTGATGCGTGTCTGCTCAACAACGTAAAATTCGACCTCTTCTTCGGTATTTGTTTTAAAAACAATCTTCTCAGGTTTTTCTGCCATCTGCGTCACCTTTTCTCCTGTTCATAATTCATCCGTTCCAAATATGCCTGCAAAATAAAGGCTGCAGCCATCTTGTCCACATAATCCTTACGATTCTCTCTGCGCACACCGCCTTCAATAAGAATCCGCTCTGCAGACATCGTACTCATCCGTTCATCCTGTAAAATAACAGGAATCCCTGTGCGCCGTTCCAGCATTTCTTTAAATGCCTCTGTTTCCGCACAGCGTTCCCCTTCGTCGTTATTCATATGTTTCGGATAACCCAAAACAATCTTCTCAATTTCATAGGTCCTCACTAATTCCTCAATGCGGGCCAATGTCTTCCGTAATTTGTTCTTATCTTTTCTTGCAATCGTTTCCAGCGCCTGAGCTGTCCATCCCAGTTCATCGCTGACCGCAACGCCTACCGTTTTGGTTCCGTAGTCCAATCCTAATATTCTCATATCCCTACTTCAAATTCACATTAATATAGCTTTTCAGAAGCTCCTCGAGAAGTTCATCCCGTTCTACCTTCATAATCAGATATCTGGCATTCTTATAACTTGTGACATAGGTCGGATCGCCGGACATAATATAACCGACAATCTGGCTGACCGGATTATATCCCTTTTCTGTCAGAGCAATATAAACAGCCTCTAAAATATCTTTTACAGCGATATCGGCATCATTGCTCACTTTAAAATACTGTGTATTACCCATATTTTCCATAAAATCACTTCCTTAAACTCCAAAAATCCTTTTACACTTACTCACTATATTAATATAAATCATAAAATAATTCAATCAATTATTTCACAAATCACAAAATCTTCACGCTTTGTTCGGGTCATATGACACCGCACGACCTGATTTGACCGAATTTTGTCAGATTGAATCCCACACTTTATATATTCTCTGCTATGGCCGGTCCAGTAGGTCTCTCCATCAACGAAAACCTCTTCTTCTGCCAGAACTTCCAGAACTTTATCAGCGCATCTTTCCCGGTAATCTTCCGACATTCTTTCCGCCAGAGCCAGAAGACGGCCGCTCCGCTGTGTCTTTATGCTTTCATCTACCGGATTCGGCATTTTTGCTGCCCGTGTTCCTTTTCTCGGAGAATATTTAAAAACATGCATTTCGGAAAAATGAATGTCTTTCAGAAAGCCTTCCGTCACTTCAAATTCTTCATCCGTTTCTCCCGGAAAACCGACAATGACATCCGTCGTAAATGCCGGACGGTCAAAATATTTCTCCAAAAGCTCACAACGACGTTTATAATCCTCCGGTGTATAATGGCGGTTCATCCGTTTCAGTGTTTCCTCACAGCCGCTCTGGAGGGACAGATGAAAATGGGGACAAATCTGTGAAACCGCCCTGATCCGCCGGACAAATTCTTCCGTAATAATTCCCGGCTCCAGAGAACCAAAACGGATTCGTTCAATCCCTTTAATCGTCCCGAGCTGTTCAACCAGATCGATCAGACCGATATCTCCGAAATCTGTACCATAAGATGAAATATGAATTCCTGTCAGAACAATTTCTTTATATCCCGATGCCGCCAAACCTGAAACTTCCTCAATAATATCCGCCGCCTTCCGGCTGCGTACCCGGCCTCTGGCATAAGGAATAATGCAATAGGAACAAAATTGATTACAGCCGTCCTGAATTTTAATATAGGCCCTTGTATGCTCGGATACCCTGGTAATTCCAAGGGTTTCATAATCGCTGGTATGGTTGATATCTATGAGATTTACAGCCCTGTCATGCTGTCCCATGAAGGCTTCAACCATAGATACAATCTGGCCTTTACAGTTATTTCCGACAATTAAGTCGATGGCGCTGTCCGCTTCCACGGCTTCAGCAGATGCCTGAACATAGCAGCCTGCTGCAACGATGACCCCATCCGGATTCTTTTTTCTGGCCCGATGGAGCATCTGCCGCGATTTCCGGTCAGCCATATTTGTCACCGTACAGGTGTTGATCACATAAATATCGGCTTTCTCATGAAAATCCCTGATTTCATAACCGCTCTTCTGGAATAATTCTTCCATCGCATCGGTTTCATACTGATTTACTTTACATCCAAGGGTGCAGAATGCAACACTTTTCATTCACGTTCCTCCATTTTTATTTTCTGACATTTCGCAACATTTTTCGTCTTTTTTCTCTTTTTTTGTTTTGTTTCTGTATGATTTAGGTTAATTTCAAATCAATTACAGGAATTGTATTGACTTTTTCTCAAAATAATTGTACTATATTTATATATCAAAAACATTCACAAGGTATATATTATGGGGAGGGCATACCGATGCACACAGTTCAGATTCATCTTAACACGATTGATAAGGTTAAAGCTTTTGTTGATTCTGTAAATAAATTTAATACAGAATTCGATTTAATTTCCGGCAGATTTGTAATTGACGCCAAGTCCATTATGGGGATTTTCAGTCTGGATCTATCCAAACCGATTAACCTCAATATATATAATGATGACGACTCCGATATTATGGAAAGCCTGAAACCATTTCTTATCACTCAATAAATTTTGAGGGCATCCCGGAAGGGATGCCCCTTTTTCGTTCTATAGAAAATTTCACACTTTCCTAATATATTCAGGCCTCTGCCTCACACAGGATGACTTCTCTGCTGTTTACCGCCGCATCCATCATTTCATCGATAATATCCGCCAGATGATGTTCTGACCGTTCAATCACACGAATACTCGGCTTCGTTACCGGGTGCTTCGCCACAAAAATAGTACAGCAATCTTCAAACGGCTGAATCGATGTCTCAAAGGCTCCGATTTTTTCGGATATTTCTACAATATCGTTTTTGTCAAAACCAATCACCGGACGGAATACCGGCATCGTACATACGGCATTGGTTGCTGCCAGACTCTGCAGCGTCTGACTTGCCACCTGACCAATGCTTTCTCCCGTAATAAGTCCCAAAGCGCCATCTTCTCTGGCGATGCGCTCCGCAATTTTCATCATATACCGGCGCATAATAATTGTCAGCTCATCATGCGGACACTTTTCATAGATGGCCAGCTGAATATCGGTAAAATTAATAATATTCAGTTGAATCGGTCCCGAATAACGGGCAACGATACGGGCCAGGTCCACGACTTTCTGCTTTGCTCTTTCGCTTGTATAAGGCGGCGCATGGAAATAGGTTGCCTCGATGGCTACCCCCCGCTTCGCGATCATATAACCGGCAACCGGACTGTCGATCCCACCGGACAAAAGAAGCATGGCTTTTCCATTGGTCCCTACAGGCATTCCCCCGGGTCCTTTAATACTCTTGGAATAAATATAAGTCTTTTCACGAATTTCAATGTTCAGCATAACATCTGGATGATGGACATCCACCGACATTTCCGGAAAACGTTCCAGAAGATATTCGCCGATATCCGCATTAATTTCCATGGATTTTTTCGGATAACGCTTATCTGCCCGTCGTGAATCCACTTTAAAAGTAAACCGCTTGCTCTCATAGGCTTTATTGATATAGTCTCCGACAACCTGTGTCAGATGATTCCAGGACGGATCATCACAGATAACGACCGGACAAATAGCCACAATACCAAAAACCCGGGTCAGGGCTGTAACCACCTGATCATAATCATAATCCTCCAGCATATGCACATAAATCCTGCCCTGCTGCTTTGTGACTTCAAAAGCATTGGCATCTTTCAGTGCATACTTAATCTGTTTGATCAGTGCATCTTCAAAGATATAACGATTTTTACCTTTGATGCCGATTTCACCATATTTTATTAAAAAAGCTTTAAACATTATCTTTTTCCTCCCCGTGTATATCTGCGAAGCATTGGAAGCAGCATTTCCAGTGTTTCACAACAGGTTTCCAATTCTTCTGCCGTTGTATCAAAGCACAGACTGAACCGGACCGTTGCATCCAGATACTTCTTTTCTGTACCCACGGCTCTCAATGTCCCGCTAATCGCCGGATGGTTTGATGAACAGGCCGAGCCGGAGGATACATAGATTCCCCGTTCTTCCAGCGCATGGAGAAGCACTTCGGCACGAATGCCCTCAAAACCGGCACTGATAATCTGAGGTGCCGCGCCCTGTCTGAAGTTTTCACGCGAAACGGGATGGGCATATCCGTGGATCCGTACCCCGTCCATCTTTTCCAGCCGGGATACAAAATTTTCTCTGAGTGTATACAACGCTTCCTGTTTCTCTGGAAAATTTTCAAAAATTTTAGAAACAGCTTCACCCAGGCCCGCAATTCCCGGCACATTCTCTGTGCCGGAACGCATACTCAGCTGCTGTCCGCCCCCGAGAATGATCGGCTGCACTTTCACTTTATCCCTGATATATAAAAATCCCACACCCTTCGGACCATGAAGCTTATGCCCGCTGACCGATAATAAGTCAATATGAAGTTTTCCCGGATAAATCTCTATTTTGCCAAATCCCTGAATGGCATCCACATGAAACAGTGTTTCCTTATTTTTCTTTTTAATGATTTCCCCGATTTTATCCAGTGGCTGAATCGTTCCGATTTCATTATTGACGGCCATCACCGATACAAGAATCGTGTCTTCACGGATAGCCCCTTCCAGAGCTTCCAGTGAAACGACACCGTGAGCATCCACAGGCAGATAAGTCACTTCAAAGCCCTGTTTCTCCAGATAAATCATCGGATTATAAACGGATGCATGTTCGATGGCGGTCGTGATCAGATGTTTTCCACGACGCTGATTTGCCATGGCGCTGCCGATCAATGCCATATTGTTTGACTCTGTGCCACCGGAAGTAAAAATGATTTCCCGGGCATCCACTTTTAATACAGATGCTATATTTTTCCGGGCTTCTTTCACGCACTGCTCTGCATGAAACCCTTTCATATGAAGGGCCGAAGGATTCCCGTAATTTTCTGTCATTACGTCCATCATTTTCTGACAGGCAGCATCCATCACCCGGGTTGTTGCCGCATTATCCAGATATATTTCCTTTGTAATGGCGCTGTGGCCTAAATTTATTTCCATATTATTCCTCTTCAAATTCAAACATCAACACAGACAGCATGGCAAGGCCCGCCGTCTCCGTCCGGAGTATCCGCCGTCCCAGAGTCACCGCAGAAGCTCCTGCACCAATGGCTTCTTCCACTTCTTTTTCATCAAACCCACCTTCGGGACCGATAAATATACCAATGGATTTTTTCCCTTTCAACCCGGATATAATTTTCCGTGTTTCTTTGATTCCTTCTGCCTTTTCATAGGGAATGATCATCCCATCCAGCCCAGAGGCATAGGCAAGGGCATCCCTGAAACGCATCACCGGTTTCACTTCCGGAACAATGCCGCGTCCCGACTGCTTGGCGCCGCTTTCGGCAATCTGCTGCCACCGGGCCCGCTTCTTTTCTTCCTTTTTTTCGTCAAGCTTTACGATCACCCGGTTTGTCCGTACCGGAACAATCTCATAAACCCCCAGTTCCACCGCCTTCTGAATGATCAGCTCCATCTTGTCGCTTTTTGGCAGTCCCTGAAACAGATAAAGATGGACCGGAAGTTCTACATAGGATTTCCATGAATTTTCTATAGATAATCCGATCTCTTCCCGCTCCATCGTTTTAATCCGGCAAAAATAGTCCATTCCCTGACCATCGCTTATTGAGATTTCGTCCCCCGGATGCATCCGGAGGACGTTCTTTATATGGTTCACATCATTGCCGCGAATCACAATTTCATCTCCCTGAACCTGTGACCGCGTCACAAAAAATCTCGGCATGTGATTTCTCCCATTCTTCCTGAATTCAGGCTTTTGCTGTAAAGGATACCCAGCCGCCGGAATGGGTCACTTCCAGAATCTCAAATCCATTCCCGGTCAGCGCTTCTCTGACATCTTTTTCTCTTTCGTCGATGATTCCTGAAGTAATAAAAAGCGCTCCCGGTTTCATCATTTCTTTTACCACACCGCTGAGCGGAATGATAATTTCTGCAAAAATATTGGCAAGCACCATATCAAACTTATGGACACCTACCTGGCGGCGAAAATCGCCGTCTGAAATCACATCCCCTGTAAGTACCCTATAGACATCTTCTTCGATACCGTTGACATGGGCATTCTCAATCGCTGCTTCCACGGCATGGATATCCACATCGGTGGCTGTCGCATCCTTTGCACCCAGAAGAAGGGCAATAATCGATAAAATGCCGCTGCCGCATCCCACATCCAGCACTTCCTGACCAGGCTGCATATATTTCTTCAGCTGAGTAATACAGAGCCGGGTCGTATGATGGGTTCCTGTGCCAAAGGCAGTTCCCGGGTCCAATTCTACAACTAATGTATCTTCCGGCACTTCCTCCAGCGTTTCCCAGGTCGGCTTAATAATAATATGTTCATCCACATTAAAAGGCTTCCAGTATTTTTTCCAGTTATTCAGCCAGTCCACATCTTCCGTCTGGGATTTTTCAATGACGGCTTCGCCGATATCCACAAAATCACCCAGCTCTTTGACTGCTGTAAGAACCTCTTCCAAAGTGGAATCATGATCCTTTTCCGGCTCAATATAAAAAGATACATAGGCTTTTCCGTCATCTTCATCCAGATCCGGGAGCAGATCGATAAACATCCGCTTCTTATCCGCCTCAGACAAAGGTACCTTGTCTTCAATCTCGATACCTTCAATCCCCATCTCTGCCAATGTGTAACTGATTAAATCCACCGCCTCTGTGGTGGTTGATAAACGATACTTATTCCACTTCATACAAATCCTCTTTATTATTCATCTAAATCGTCAAAAGCCTCTTTCACTTTATCCATGAAGCTTTTCTTTTTCTTTCCTTCTTTGCCTTTGGATTCTTCTGTTTTTTCCGCCTTTGAATCCTTAGGACGGATTCCTTTTAAAGAATCATCAAGCTTTCGGAGCAGCTCTTTCTGTTCATTGTTCAGTTTCTCAGGAACCTGTACAACCAGGGTTACATAATGATCACCGCGAATATTTTTATTCCGGATGGTCGGCACACCTTTGCCCTTCAGGCGAATCCGTGTATCTGTCTGAGTTCCCGGCTTAATTGTCTGGGTAACATCTCCGTCCACGGTCTTAATCGTAATGTCACCGCCAAGAGCTGCCTCCACAAAGGAAATAGGCATGGTGGAATAAATATCATATTCCTGACGCCGGAAAATCGGATGCCGGTCCACTGTAACATTTACAAGCAGATCTCCCCGAGAACCGCCGTTGCTTCCCGGTTCACCTTTGCCGCGAATCCGCACACTCTGTCCCGAATCAATACCTGCCGGAATAGCCACTTCAATCGTTTTCTTATTGCGCACATAACCCGTACCGCTGCAATCCGGACATTTTTCTTTAATAATCTTACCCGATCCGTGACAGTCCGGACAGGTCTGTACATTACGCACCATGCCGAACAGAGACTGCTGGGTATAGACAACCTGGCCTTTGCCACCGCACTTCGGACAGGTTTCCGGCTTGGTTCCCGGTTTTGCTCCGGTACCATAACAATGCGGACACTCATCCTTCAGATTCATTTCAAATTTTTTGCTTACGCCAAATACAGCTTCCATAAACGATATACGGACGTTAATGCGGACATTTGCTCCCTGCATCGGTCCATTATAGGCTGCACCGCCACGGCTTCGTCCGCCGCCAAAGAAATCTCCGAAAATATCTCCGAAGATGTCTCCCATATCCGCTGCATTAAAATCAAAACCGCCGAATCCGCCGGCTCCACCGCCCTGTTCAAAGGCTGCATGCCCAAACTGATCATACTGGCGCCGTTTATCCGCATCACTCAAAACCGCATAGGCTTCCGATGCTTCCTTAAATTTCGCTTCTGCCTCTTTATCTCCTGGATTTGTATCCGGATGGTATTTTTTAGCCAGTTTTCGATAGGCTTTCTTTAATTCATCGTCCGTTGCCGACTTCGACACACCAAGGACTTCATAATAATCTCTTTTCGTCTCTGCCATATCCAATCACCTTCTTTATTTAACGTAGCTAAAGAGGACGCCCCGGAGCCGCCAATGCAGCTCCGGAACAACCTCTTTATCTATCATCTTCATCCCTAACTTTATCTATATTACACTTCTTTGTAGTCTGCGTCAACTACATCATCCGACTGATAGCCTGTATTGGCTCCCTGAGATGAATCTGCTCCGGCATTCTGTCCTGCTGCTCCGGCAGCTTCATACATCTTTGTAAATACACTCTGCGCAGATTCCATCAGTTTTTCTTTTGCTGCTTTGATTTCATCCACATCGGCATCCGACATATTATCGATATTTGTCCGGTCAAGGATTCCTTTCAGATGGTCTAATTCCGCCTGAACGTTTGCTTTATCCTCTGCGCTGACTTTATCGCCAACTTCTTTCAGAGCTTTTTCTGTCTGGAATACCATGGCATCCGCCTCATTTCTCGCTTCGATGCCCTCTTTACGCTTCTTGTCCTGAGCTTCAAATTCTGCAGCTTCCTTAACTGCTTTATCGATTTCAGCATCGGACATATTGGAGCCTGCTGTAATCGTAATGTGCTGTTCCTTACCTGTTCCAAGATCTTTTGCAGATACGTTAACAATACCGTTGGCATCAATATCGAAAGTTACTTCAATCTGAGGGATACCACGTGGTGCCGGAGCGATTCCGTCTAACTGGAAGCGTCCGAGGCTCTTATTATCTTTTGCAAACTGACGTTCACCCTGTACAACGTTGATATCTACGGCTGTCTGATTGTCTGCTGCTGTAGAGAAAATCTGGCTCTTCTTTGTAGGAATCGTTGTGTTTCTGTCAATCAGGTGTGTGGCAATACCGCCCATCGTTTCAATCGACAGTGTCAGCGGTGTAACATCCAGAAGAAGGATATCTCCTGCACCGGCATCACCGGCTAATTT
>DBGCEW010000239.1:0-9614 GCA_048357495.1 Frisingicoccus sp. | reverse complement strand
ACACCTTCCAGGGTCACAATATGGTGTCCCGACGCCCGGGCCGCAGGGACGGAACAGGATAATACGGTTTTTCCGTCCATATACACCGTGCAAAGGCCGCAGTTTGTTGTGTCGCAGCCACATTTAACGCTCTTAAATCCCTTATCCCTGAGATAATCCATGAGCATTGTATCCGGCTCAATGGTATCGTTATATACTTTATCATTAATCCATAATTTGATCTTCATTCTGCGCCACCTCTATCTTTCCCCGGAAATGGCTAAATCCAGCACATGCTTTACCGCTCTTTCAATAAGAACTTCTGCCAGCACTTTCCGGTATTCTTTACTGGCCCGCATATTCGTTCCAAAGGCAAGGTCTTCGCTGGCTTTCGCCGCAAAGGCTTTGATTTCTTCTTCGGAAGGTTCCGGAGACAGAGTCTCTGCTGTTTCGACAAGGACCGCACGGGCCGGTCTGGCGCCGACAGCCACCCTCCATTTCCCCTCAGCTCTTGAAGCTGCTGCCGTCAGCACCGGAAAATCTGTCTTTGTATTCCGGAAGCTCTGGTAAGCTGCCTGTCCGCCGTCTTTCTTTATACGAATCCGTACAAGAACATCCCTGTCGTAGTCCATGCCGGCAAACTGTGCCATCGGAATTTCTCCGGCTTTATAGAATTCCACCGTGGTATTCAGTGCCAGAAACGCGGTCAACGGATCCGAAAATCCAAATCGTTGATAAATACTGCCGCCAATCGTTGCCGTATTCCGAAACTGTGTTCCGACAATCCCCTTCATGGCTTCCTTCATCATGCCATGAAAATACCGGTTCAGCCCCTCATGGCATTCAATATCCCTCAAAGATGCCATACAGCCGATAATAAAGGCTTCCTCCGTCTCTTCAATCCGGTTCAGTCCAAGATCGCTCAGATCAATGGCTGTACCGATCGCCCGGCTGCCCAGCCGCAGCCACATGCCGCCGCCAATAATCGTGGAAGTTTTTTTCTGATTTAATTCATAAGCTTCCTCCAGGCTCTTTACTTTCTCATAACTGCGTATGGTATACATATTCTCCTCCTATAACACTCCATGCTCCCAGGCCGCAACAGCTTCAAGAACGCCGCCGCCAATGGCTCTGGCTTTATCAGAGATGGTAAAACAATGATCGCTTTCGCATCGGGCATCAATATCACCCGCTTTCATTCCTTCGGTGACCGGCACTCCCGCCTGAAGCAGTCCCCGGACAATCCCTGAAATCTGTGCTTTCACCGGAACACCCCCGGAAAGGGCTACTGTCTGCCCCTTTTCAACATAATCGCCAATGGATACCCGGGGCATGAAAGGCCCGCTGCCCGAAGCCCGTAAAAGCCGTTCCACCGTATATCCGCCCACATTTCCCGGGATGCCTGTATTCGGTATGGCGCTGCCTTCCTCGATCACGCGTCCCAGATAATGGCCCCGCTTTGTCTCCACCACCCGGTGACAGTCTGCTCCGGCTGTAAATCCCGGCCCCACACCGATCACCAAAGGGGCATCCGTTATCCGGGTTCCCAAATTCTTCTTTGCAATAATTGCATCAACCAGCACCTCCGGCTGCCACAGCCTTCGGATTTCTGCTTCCGGATCCGAAAAAACGGGGATTTTTCCCAATGCTTCCGCCGCTTCGGCTTCTTTCATCGTTGAAACCCTGCAGGATACTACCCCCTCGACAATGGCTTCGCCTTCATAAATGGCCCTTGAAAAAGCCACTGTCCGCCGCACGGCTGTCGGCACTGCCAAATCCGTCATCCAGACACGGTAACCGGCCCGTTTTAAGCGCCATCCGATGCCCGTCGCCAGATCTCCGGCTCCTTTAATCAATATCTTCATATCCAATAATTATCGCTCCATCCATTATCTCTCAGACATGTAAACCAGATATTTTTTCCCTGTATGAGCTTTTCTATCGGTTTTATTTTCTGATATACCGCTTCCGTATCTACCTGATTGATAATAATGCCAAACTTCTGTTTTTCTGTCACATTTTTATAAAGTCCCCGGGGACTTTTGGCAAGCCTTGCCAGATCCTCCACCTGCATCCTGTGATCCGGGCCGCATCCCAGCACCGCCATCACTCTTTCCGGCCGGTGACAACAGTCCTTTACTGCCATTCCCAAACAGGAGGCTCCCATCACCCCAAACACATGGGTCGTTTCCGGCCGGATAACCGGTTCCCAGGCTTCCGGCGCTTTGCAGGGAAGTCCTCTGGAACCATCCGCTTCGATAAGCACCGGAACCTTTTTTTCAAATATTTTCTCTGTCTCCGGTTCCGTCGGCGGACAGACTTTGCCGGATGCATCTACCGGCCCCGTCTGCTGCCCGTATTCCTTCAGAACCATGGGCCACATATGGGTTGTCGTCATAATTCTATGGTAAATCTTTTTTCCGGATAATTCTTCAGAGAGCCTTTGGATCAGACTGGATTTTCCGCCGCCGCCCACAAAGGAAATCACGGGCCGGTCTCCCCATTCAAACCCAAACGCTGTCCACAGACTTTCTCCCTGTAAACCATAAACATTTTTCATTGCCGGCCTCCTATTATAGCATACTTCCCCGAAAATTTGCACATACTACCCCTTATAAAAAGCCTTTATTTCAGAAAAGGAGTATCACTATGGAAATTCTTTATATTATCATCCTGTCCCTTGCATCCATTATCGCACTTTTTCTTCTGTGTAAACTGATTGGCTACCGTCAGCTCTCTCAGCTAAGTATGTTTGACTATGTCAATGGCATTACGATCGGAAGCATCGCCGCTGAAATGGCCACCTCTCTGGAAAATAATTTTCTTCAGCCTCTGACAGCGATGATTGTTTATTCCCTCGCCACCGTTCTGCTCTCCTGGTGGAGCAGCAAATCCATCCGCGCCCGCCGGATCATCGCCGGCAAACCGACGGTTCTTTTAAATAACGGAAAGCTCTATGAAGAAAATTTCCGTAAAGCAAAAATTGATTTAAATGAATTCATCACCCAATGCCGTATCAACGGCTTTTTCGATATGTCACAGCTTGAAGCCGCTATTCTGGAAGAAAACGGACATATCAGTTTTCTTCCGAAAAGCCTGAACCGGCCCGTATCGCCAAAGGACCTGCAGCTATGGCCCGAAAGAGATGCCCTCGTTGCCAGCCTGATCATCGACGGTCATATCATGGAACAAAATCTAAAAGCTGCCGGAAAGGATGAAAAATGGCTGAAAAACCAAATTCATGCCTACGGTGTCTCCGATGTCTCCCAGGTTTTTCTCGCCACCTGTGACTTAAACCAGAAGCTGACGGTCTTTTCGAAAACAGGAAAGGAAGTCCCTCCGGATATTTTCTCCTGACGTTTTAATGGACTTCATTCACCGGTGTCCCCCGCAGAAAGGCCCGGATATTTTCTTCCATAATGTTCATTAACCGCTGGCGCGTTTCCAGAGGCGCCCATGCAATATGCGGCGTCACCCAGATATTTTTTGCCTGGAGCAGCGGATTATCCGGCCTCACCGGCTCTGTGGATACCACATCCACCCCGGCGCCGGCCACTTTACCGCTGTTTAAAGCATCCCGCAAATCTTCTTCATTGATCAGCGGTCCCCGGCCCGTATTTAAAATGATCACGCCATCCTTCATTAAATCAATGGTTTCCTTATGAATCATTCCCGTAGTTTCCTCTGTCAGGGGACAATGCAGTGAAATCACATCGGATTTTCTGTAAATCTCTTCCAAGGAAGCAAAACGGCAGTTTTCACTCTCCAGGGATTTATCCGGTGTTCTCCGGTAGGCAAGCACCTTCATCCCGAAAGCTTCCGCTTTTTTTGCCACAGACTGGCCAATGGCTCCATAACCAATAATTCCTATCGTTTTTCCGTTCAGTTCCATCAATGGGGCATTCCAGAAACAGAAGTCCCGGCAGTCCGCCCACTGACCGCTTTTTACAGCCGCCGCATGCATTCCCACTCTGGAAGCCGCTTCCAGGAGCAAAGCCATTGTAAACTGGGCCACCGCTTCGGTTCCATAGGTCGGAATATTGGTCACGACAATACCGAGGGCATTGGCCGTCTTAACGTCAACCACATTATATCCGGTGGAGAGACAGCCAATATATTGGATCCCGGGACAGGCCTTTAATGTCTCCCCCGTCAAGGGCGTTTTATTTGTCAGCACGATATCCGCATCGCCAATGCGTCCGATAATCTCTTCCTTCGGCGTACGGTCATAGATACTCACCTGCCCCATCATTTCCAGTCCTTTCCATGATAGATCACCAGGGTTCAGTGTATATCCGTCTAAAACCACAATTTTATGCATCGTCTTTCTCCTTCTTCAATTAAAGATGATTCTCAAACCAGTTTTTAATCGTTTCAGCATCTCCCGACAGGGTTCCCTGAACCATCGCCGGGGAACCGCCGCCCCTGCCCTGATACATCGACTGGATTTCAGCGCCAAAGGCCTTTGCCTGCTTTCCGCCATCGATGAGTACATAGCGCCAGCTGCCGCCCTCACCGGATAATACGAGAACCCGTTCTGCCCGTTCCGCCAGAAGATTCGCATACTCCCTCAGTTCATTGCCCCTGAGACTGTCCTCCACCGCACAAACGGCCTTCCCCGTCACCGGAAGCGCCGCCGCTTTCATCGCCAGCATTTCCTTTTTTATCTGAACCATCTGATATTTCAAATCACCGTTTTCTTTCTGCAGACGTTCTACCGCATCACAGACTTCTCCGGTCTTTGCTGACAATAAACGGGAAAGCTTTGCCACACTGTCATGTTTATTGCCGTAATCCTCCAGCGCCCGCATGCCGGAAAGCATTCCGATACGAACCCCGCCCTTATAATTCTGCATCCAGAGAAGCTTGATCAGATGAATTTCTCCGGCGCCGGATACGTGGGTACCACAGCAGGCACATCGGTCATAGCCCGGAATTTCCACAATCCGCACATCTCCTTCCAGGGCTTTTTTACTCCGGTAATCCAGCGCTTCCAGCGCTTCCGCTGTTGGAATGGTCGTCTGTATCGGCACATTTTCCAGAATCGCCCGATTGGCCTCCGCTTCAATGGCCATCATCTGTTCCCAGGACAATTCCCCGTTAATATCAATGGTAATTTCTTCGCTGCCCATATGGAAACCGACATTATCATAACCGTACTTCTGATGAATCAGGCCGGATACGATATGCTCGCCGCCGTGATTCTGCATATTGGAATAACGAAATTTCCAGTCCAGAACTCCCCGGATCTGCTGTCCCTCTTCCAGGGGCCTGTCCGTCTGGTGCAAAATGCAGCCATCCTTTTCCCGGGTATCCCGAACCACTGCATCTCCGATCCTTCCCCGGTCTCCCGGCTGTCCGCCCCCTTCCGGAAAAAATGCCGTCCGGTCCAGTTCGATCCAGTATTTACCATCCTTCTCTGTACATTTCAGAACCCCGGCTTCAAATTCCCGAATATAGGGATCCTTTTCAAATAATCTCTCTGTCATTTCTTTCCTCCTGATTCTCCATAAAAAACGGAATCTGCCGGAGCAGATTCCAATTTTTACTGAAAACGTTTCCGGCCGCTGGCATCTTTAATCCCCAGCTCTTCCCGGTATTTTGCTACCGTTCTCCGGCTTATTTTTACGCCCCATTCCACAAGACATTCTGTAATCGCCCTGTCACTCAGAGGTTTCTTTTTATTCTCATCCCCGATCACCTGTACCATCAACGCCTTTACCTGCTCTGTCGTGATTTTTTCTCCGACTCTTTCCGAGGAAATGCTCTTTGAAAAGAAGTAACTCATCGGGAAAATTCCCCATGGACATTGCAGATATTTATCCCGGATGGCCCGGCTGACCGTCGATTCATGGACATCGATCATCTCCGCCACATCCTGAAGCCTCAACGGTTTCAAATGGCCCGTTCCCTGACTAAAAAAACGTTCCTGATAATCCACAATACACTTAGACACCCGCATCAGTGTGGAGTTTCGCTGTCCGATACAGTTTTTAACCCACTCGGCCTGACGGATTTTGTCAACAATATAAGCCTTTGTTTCCTTGGAAGCATTGCTTTCCAGAATCCTCCGGTAAAAGCTGTTAATTCCTATTTTCGGATAAACATATTCATTCAATAATATCTCATAATAACCGGAAAGCTTGACCACTGTCACATCCGGGGTTATGTATTTCAACTGGCTCCGGGCATCAAAGCCCCGGCTCGGCTTTGGATTTAAAGTTTTTATATGCTCACAGGCTTCAATCACCTGTTCCATTGGTAATTTTAATTTCTTACTGATAATATGAAGCTGGTTTTTTCCCAAAAGTTCCAGATAATTCTCGACAATGGATTTGGCTGTTTCATCCGGTTCTGCTTCCCTGTCCAGCTGGATCTGAAGACATTCCCGCAGGTTTCTCGCACAGACACCGGCAGGGTCCAGTCCCTGCAGCAGTTTTAACTGTTCCTCCACAAAATCTGTGTCCGTATGAAAGCGTTCCGCAATATCCTGCAGATTCTCTTCCATATAGCCTTTATTATCCAGAGAATACACCATAAACCGGATAACATCATACTGCAGGTCACTGAGCTCCACGGTCAGAAGCTGGTGCAGCATATATTCGGATAATTCCTCACCAACGCTTTCGTTGTAATCCATCAGCCCCTTATCCTCAGAACTGTCTGCGTATTCCTGACGGTAATAAATCCGGTTTCTTTCATCAATAGAATCCAGCCATTCCAGCTTTTTCATCAAATCCCCGGCCCGGTCCGGTGTCTCATACTTTTCCTCAATATCCACCACCGGATTCTCCATGGCCATTTCTTTGATATATTCGTTCAGTTCCTGGCTGTTCATCTGCAGTATTTCCATCGATTGAATCATCTTCTGGGACAATATCTGATTTTGAGTCACCGACAATCGAATATCCATAAACCCACCTGTCTTCTTTCTTATCTTCTGTCTGTTTTTAGCCCACTTATTTTTTATTATACATCATTTTCGCCTATATGACAAAGCCTATTCCATCCATATTTAAAAAGCCGGTTTCAAATCCTTCGAAAGAATTTGAAACCGGCCTTTAACTTATCCTGAAATTCCTTTCACCGCTTCCTCGATCATATTGACAACACCGTCGATTCCAAATCTGGAAGTAGATATCGACATATCGTAGGAAGCACTTCTTCCCCATTTGCTGTCGCTGTAGTAATTATGATAACCGGCCCGGCGCTTATCAATCCGGTTCATCAGGCCTTCGGCCCGCTTCCTGTCAATATTCTGACGTTTCATGATCCGCTCGATCCGGTCCTCTTTATCCCCATGGATGAATACCGAAAGAACATTCTCCCGATTCGCCAATACCGACTCCGCACACCGTCCGATAAAAATACAGGAGCCTTCTCCCGCCAGTTTTTGAATGGTCCGGCTCTGCATGAAAAACAGGCTGTCATTGGTCAGATAATCCATGGATGTTATCATCGCCGCATCCGCCGTTGGATTTCCCGAACAAAATCCATTCAAAATCCAGCTCGTCCGTTTCTCATCCGCATTCTCAAAAAGAGACTGGGCCAGTCCGGAATCAATGGCGGTCTGCTTCAGCAGCACCTTATCATAACATGGAATTCCAAGTTTTTCCCCAAGCTTTTCCCCGATTTCACGGCCGCCGCTGCCGTATTCACGTCCAATACAAATAATTACTTTTTCTGCCATAAAAAACGCCCCTTCCGTCAATCATATGTGATGTATTTCTGTGCCCATTTGCCCTGTCTGTAAAAAATACAGGTCAAAACTGTTGCGATTGACCAGCCAATCGGCCAGGACATCCAAATGCCCACAACTCCGAAAAAGCCTGCCAGTATGTAAGAGAGAACAACTCTCAGCACCAGGTCCGTAAACGTAGCGACCATAAACATACGCATCGCGCCGGCCCCGCGGAGAACCCCATCCCCAATCATCTTAATTGAGATAAGAAAGTAAAACGGAGATACGATTCTGAGAAAGGTTTTTCCGGTTTCCACCGCTGTGCCTCCGCCATCTCCACTCATAAATAATTGTATCACATTTTCGCCAAAAATAAAGAATGCAATAAAAAATGGTACCGCCACCAGCAGAGACATTTTGATTCCGGCGCCATAGCCTTTCCTGGCCCGGTCCACCTTCCCGCCGCCCAGATTCTGAGCCGTAAAGCTGGAAACACCGTTTCCCATCGTTGTAAAGCAGGTAATGGTAAAGGTGTTCAGTTTGATCGCCGCAGAATATCCGGCAATAACCGAAGAACCAAAGCCGTTGATCAGACTCTGAATAAAAATGTTTCCCACGGAAATAAAGCTCTGCTGCAGAATGCTCGGAATGGCGATCCGGGAAATCCGTTTCAGCATATCCATCGAAAAGTATTCATAATCCGCTTCTGTTTTCACATTTTTTAACCGCCTGGCCAGGGTCAGCAGCGCCAGCACACAGGCAGCCCCCTGAGCTAAAAAAGTGGCCCAGGCCACACCGGCAACGCCCCAGTGAAATCCGGCAACAAACCAGATATCCAGCACAACATTTCCAATGGATGAACCGATCAGAAAATACAGCGGTGTTTTCGAATCTCCCAGGGATGTAAAAATTCCCGTGGCCACATTATATAAAAACAGGAAAAAAAATCCGCCCACATAAATCCGCAAATACAGAGCCCCATCCGCAAAAATATTTTCCGGCGTATTGATCAGCCGCATCAGCCCCCGGGTTCCCGCAAGGCCTCCGGCAATAAGGATTACCGAAAGGACCGTGGAGGACAGAAGCGTTGTAAACACAGCCGTTTTCATTTTTCCATATTCTTTTGCACCAAAAAGCTGGGAAATAACAACCGAACAACCGATATTGCTGCCTACGGCTATGGCCATAAAAATCATCGTAATCGGATAGGAAGCCCCTACTGCCGCCAATGCATCCTCTCCCGCAAACTTTCCTGCAATAACGCTGTCCGCAATATTATAAAGCTGCTGGAAAATGACGCTGATAAACATGGGTATGGTGAAGCTCCAGAGTACCTCCTGCGGATTCCCTTCCGTCAAATCTTTTATCATTTTTATCCCTCTCTCATTTTATCTATTGTTTTTTTATCCGTAGACGATTATACTATAGAACAAACAATAAACAAAATTAATGAATTCTATATAGTTCATCGAAAATATTTATGGAGTCCTGCCTATGTCTATCAATTTTGATTTTTACCGCACATTTTATTATGTTGGAAAATATAAAAATATTACCGCCGCCGCAAAGGCCCTTTTCGTCACCCAGCCCACGGTAACCCACGCCATTCAGACACTGGAACGGGAGCTGGGCTGTTCCCTTTTTATCCGCTCCCAAAAGGGGGTTGCCTTTACCCCGGAAGGGGAAGCTTTTTATCGTCAGGTTGCCGCCGCCTGTGAAACCATTTTTGATGCCGAAGCCAGTCTTGAGGCCGCAAAAAATCTTTCCACGGGCTTTGTGGCCATCGGCGCCAGTGAAACAACGCTGCATCATTATCTGATGCCTATTTTATCGGATTTTCGAAAAAATCATCCGGATATCCGTCTGAAGCTTTTTAATTCAAGCACCCCGGCTATGATCGACGAAATTCTTAAAGGACATATCGACTTCGCTGTCCTTGTTTTAAACAGGGATT
>DBGCEW010000238.1:0-2748 GCA_048357495.1 Frisingicoccus sp. | reverse complement strand
GACTGGAGGGGCTTGAAGAGAAAGATTTGAAAGAGATGCTTCGTTTTGCCAATGCGGCGGCTTCTCTGATCACGACGCGCAAAGGCGCGCTCCGCGTGATGCCGGAGAAAGAAGAAATTGAAAAAATGCTATAAGAAATGGGATGGGAGGGCAGTGCCCTCCCGTTTCTTACAAAGAAAATGGTTCTATCTTACATGTATGAATCCTGCTTTTGGTATCGTAATTGATTCCGACCAGTAAAAGGTTTCCATGATACTCTTTCAGGCTTTCACAATATTGTTTTTGTTTAATCTGCGTGATTGCGCCCTGTGCACTATGATCCCATTTTAATTCGATAACAAGTGCTGGTTTATCCGGAAACTTCTTCCGTGGAAGAAATACCATATCCGCAAATCCCTTACCGCCGGCAAATTCCCTGTGTATCGTATAGAAATTGCGTGCGGCATAGAGTGCCAGTGAAACCGTATAACTTAACGCATTTTCATCATTATACTGGATATGTGATGTCTCAAAATGCGCCTGCTGAATCCCAAGTGCTACCTGTTCTGGCCTTCCCTGCCAGATTGCCTGCAGGGTGTCTGCTGAATTTTTCAGGGCTTTAGAGATTTCGCCCCAGTCGGATACGGAAACACTGTTAACGTATTCTTCACGCACTTCATTGTTTGGTATTTTTACGGTTTTGTTTTCGTAGTCATAGCTAAGATAGCCCAGATGGATTAAAAGAGTCAACACATCATCTTCGGTGCGAAAGGTTGTCATATCATTGGTAAAACTTCCGGTATTGACAGGAACGGATTCCCCGGCTATCATACTGAGAACATCATCTTTTAATCCTTCAAAATTCATATCGATATAAATCTGCAGGGCTTCAAATGTTTCTGTTTGGTTCCAGTAATTTCCAATTTTCCCAAAACGCATGCAGCTTACAACAGACCTCGGATTATAGATGGATGGTATTTTTTCAAAAGAGTATCCATTATACCATGCTTTTATTTCATCCAGATCCATATGATAATCTGTACAAAGGGCAGCGACTTCCAGTTCGGTAAAGCCGACATAGGATGCAAGAGGTCCCGGATTTATCATGGAAAATTCATCAAACATATTTAAAGCGGAATGGGTTCCGTATTTTTTGATCGGAAGAATTCCTGTCATATAAGCGAGTGCAATACAGGACTTATCTTTTAGCATATCCCTCAAAAAATCCAGATAGATTTCCTGGGCTTCTTTATCCTGTTTGTATTCCCGGAAAATACAGTCCCATTCATCAATGATTACGACAAAAGGACAGTTAGTTTCCTGATATACATCCTGCATGGATTCAATAAGATCTGTATCATCAAAATAATCAACATTCGGGTATTCCCGTTTTAAATCCCGCAGTACCAGCCGTTTCATGCGATCAAGCAGTTCATAGATGTTTTTCGTCCGGCTTAAAAATTCCTGCATATTTAAAAACAGGGTGTTGTATTTATTACGATAGGTGTCAAAATCCAGATTCCGGGCAATTTTATATGGGGAAAAGAGTTCTTTTGCATCACAGCCACGGCTGTAGTAGGCAGCAATCATGCTGGCGGTTATTGATTTCCCAAAACGGCGGGGACGGCTGATACATATATATTTCTGCAGAGTCTGTAAGACAGAATTTGTATAGGTCAATAATTCTGTCTTATCCACGTAGATATCAGAATGTGTAATTTCGTAAAATTTTTTTCCATCCTGGTTTAAATAATTTCCCATGCAGTACCCTCCTCTAATTACACGTTTGCCCGTGTAAATGTATCATATCACAGGAATGCCTGCAGACTCAACTATTTCCGCAGAAACAGCACACTTACATACTATTATGCGATTAAATATACAAAAATAACAGGATTATGTAAATTATAATCTGATATTCTCTTGGAAAACTTGGAAAATACCAGTATAATTTTCTTAAATGAAGATCGGAGAAGGAAATCATGATTAATCGGGAAGACATGCTCGAACTGACACGGCGCATGACTCCGGCGCGGTCACACATTGACCGGATCGCCGGTGCATATTATGATGCAGAAAGATATATAGATGGCACATTCAACACGCATTTTTTAAAACTTTCCACAGCAGAAAAAACGAAAAATCTGGAACTGGCGAAGGCAGTTTTACAGGCAGAGACCAACAAACAGCTGAAGGATTACCGGATTCCGGAAACCGGGAGAAAACCGGGAAGTATCTGGCAGCTTCTGGATGGAATCAAAGAGTCCGGGCTGCAGAACGATGCGTTTTTGGATCTGCTTTATGAAATGATCGGGGAACGTGTTGCACCGGGAAAAGAAAGTTATTGTTTTTTGTTTCATGGAATGTATGATGTTCCAGTGAAAGGAACCGATAAGGAATGGCAGGAAGGTTCCGAGGAAGTATACAATTATCTTCTGTGTGCCGTGGGACCGCTTGAGGGAGAATATGAGCCGGGACTGCCAGAAGCAGGATTTTTATATCCGGCATTCCGGCAGAGAAGTACGGCATGTAATTATATAAATCTGTATGAAACAGCTGCTTATCAGAACCTGTGGAATCTGTTATGGAAATAGAAACTACATACGGAAACATTTTTGAAGTTCTTTATATTCACCGAGAACAAGCAATGTGGTACCAGACCGGAATACGGTATTTGGAGAAATTGCCATATTAATTTTGTCGTCTTCCCGGATGGCAACAATATTGATTCCGAATTTTTTCCGGATATCCAATTGACCGATTGTTTTG
>DBGCEW010000237.1:0-12948 GCA_048357495.1 Frisingicoccus sp. | reverse complement strand
TAGAAAGTCCAATGGAACTGGAACTTTATCAAAAAACAGAAAATTTTCGGAATATTTCCGCTCTCTGGGAAAATATTGATCTTGCCGTAATCAAAATCGATAATTATCCTACCAGCCCGGATTTAGGCACCGCCGCCAGATATCAGGTCCTTTTGAAGGAAAAACACGCCTGCGGCAGCTTTCTTGCCTACTATTACAATCTGCACGGTGAGATTATCCGCTCGGATTCTGATTATAGTATCCAGATTCCGGTAGAAGCTCTGGCCGCATGTAAAACAATTATCGGCGTATGTTCTTCCAATGTAATGCCAAAAAGCCTCTTGGGTGCTATGAACACCGGATTATTTACCCATATCGTGGCACCTCAGAACCTATTGGAAGATGTTCTCGCTTTAAAAAGAATTTAAACACAAAAAGGGACTGTACCACTTTCTGAACAAATCAGAAGTGTACAGTCCCTGCCTTTTTATCATATTTTACCCCGCAATAAACATGCACAGGGGTATCGTCAAAATCGATAACAGTGTGGTCATAGAGAACAGCTCTGTCGCATAGTGATCATCCCGATGGTACATTATTGCCATGGTAATCGTCATCGCCCCTGCCGGACAGGCTGCGGTTACCGCAGCGACCGCCCGCATCGTATCGTCAATCGGAAGAAAACGAAGCATCAGACAAAATATTCCGGAAGATACGAAAAGCCGCAGTCCCGTGACAAAAAATAATCTTCTCTTTTTTAACGTCTCTTTAAAATTCAACTGGGCCATAATCGCTCCCGACAACAGCATCGCCAGCGGTGTATTCATATCTGCAATGGAATTCATTGCAAGGGCCATATTGACCGGAAGCTTTAATTGAAAAATAAAGCAGAGAACCCCTCCGAAAACCGCAGCCAGACATGGATTTATCAGTTTTTTCAACTGAAAACCGCCATCGTCCAACAGAAGGATTCCATGGGTCCAGCAAAATATATGAAACGTTGCCACAAACACCGTTGCATAAATAACACCAACACTGCCGAACATAGCATAGCCTAATGGAATACCGATAAACCCGCAATTCGTATATGTCGTCGCAAATTTTTCTACTGCCAGATCGTAGCCCTGTGTTTCTTTCAGCAGAAAATGAGCCAGTACAATCGAAATCAGATAACTGATTACAGCCAGTCCGAAAAGAATTCCCATACTTTTCAAAAGCTTTGTATCATACGCCATCTGAAAAGACATAAAAATCAAAATCGGATTGACAATCAATGTACTTAACCGTGAAAGCTTTTCTTTTGTATGATTATCGATAATTCCAATCCGATAACAGATGACACCAACAAGCATAATCATAAAAATCGAAATAATTTTACCGAGTACTGTACTTACAATCATTTTTCAAAACCCTTTTTCTTTCTCATTTGAATCACTTCTTTCATCGAAGGAATGGCATGGGCCGCTCCGACCCGTGAAACAGTAATAGAAGCCGCCAGCGCCGCTGTTTCCAGAGACTCCCTCACGCTGGCTCCCGATGTAATTCCCTGAATAAAATAGCCGCTAAAGGTATCCCCCGCTCCTGTCGTATCAACGACTTCGGTTTTAATCACATTCTGAAACACCCTCTGGTTCTTATCGCTGTACCAGCTTCCGTCACCGCCGAGGGTAAGAATGATACCGCTCTCCGGATAACGTCTTCCCATCACATTCAAAACTTTCTCCGGATCCGTCTCTCCGGTCATCTGCTGCCCCTCCGTTTCATTGATAAAAAAATACCGGATCTTTTCCAGATGACATTTCTCTATATAGCCGTCAAAGGGTGACGGATTCAGCACAATTTCCATTTTCTTTTCACTGGCTCTGTCGATCATATAATCCAGCAAATTGACTTCATTTTGAAGAACAATCATATCGCCCTCACTAAAATCCTCCAGCACTTCATCAATAAACCCTTGTGTCATTTGCCGATTCGCTCCAGGATATAAAAGGATACAGTTCTGCCCATCCCCGGATACCTGAATCATCGCTTTGCCTGTAGAAGCCTCCGCCACCTGAACCCGTGAAGCATCCACACCATAAGCTTCCAGCCCATCCAAAAGCCACTGCCCATCAGCTCCGATACAGCCCGCCAGTGAAACTTTCATTCCTGTTTTTGCCATAGCAATGGCCTGATTCAGTCCCTTGCCTCCGCTTAACACATCCAGCTTTTCTGAAGTGAGTGTTTCCCCGGGCCGTACAATATGGGGAACCTGATAAATATAGTCCATATTCAGTGAACCAAAACATAATATTCTCATACACAATTTCTCCTATCCTACGATAATCCCATTTTAAATTTTCTTCCGGAACTTGTCAACAAAAAGCCCCCGGACCACATTCCCTTTAATAAAAAACAGCACTTCACAAATATGCAAAGTGCTGAAATATCTGATTTTATCCCCTACGATTATTTACCGCAACAGAATTTATATTTTTTTCCGGAACCGCATGGGCATGGATCGTTTCTTCCGACTTTTTTACCTTTAACAACAATCATGGAACGCTTCTGAGCTTTGTAGAGTTCTTTTCTCTTTTCTTCGCTGAGCAGCGCGTCCCACTGTGGCAGTTCATACAGCCATTCTGCTTTGGCTGCAACCATATTGTAATAAAGTTTTTCTAAATCGATATCGATTTTCACCTGGCTGTCTGCTTCAATTTCGCCCACCGGATTTGCTTCCTTTAAGCTTTCATTGATACCATCAAGAAAACCGCCGAAAAGAACAACGTCCATTTCAAATCTGTCTGCCAGTTCCTGAACCGTACCGGTAATCACTTCTGCCGGATTTTCCAATAATTTTTCATAAATTGCTTTTTCCTGAAGATAATAATCTGTCCAGAATTTCTGCTGTGCCTGAGCATCATTATTAAATACAGATACCATATCCTCCCACTGCTGCATTAAACTCATGTGTATTCACCTTATCCTTTAGTTTTTATAGTCATATCAAGTTTTTATTATATATAATCCTGCGGGTAATGTCAAATATTGATTTCTTCCCCGGCCATATCCACATCTTCAGGAACAAAGTTTTTCATATATTCGACAAAGGCTTCCTTTTGCAAAGGCTTCGAGTAATAATATCCCTGCAGGAAACCTACTTTGAGTAATTTTGCCATCCGGACATGCTCAGGTGTTTCAACACCTTCAACAACAATCTGTTTACGCATTGTCCGAATCATAACCGTCAGCGCTTTCAGAATAAGAAGTGATTTGCTGTCTTTACAATACTGCCAGAAAACCTCTTTATCCAGCTTAATCATTGAAAACGGAAATTCCTGCATCTTTCCCAGGTTTGAATAGCCGGAACCAAAATCATCCATTGAAAACCGGATTCCCGACGCATACATGCGTTCCATCATACGCTTCACCGGTCCTTCAGAAACTGCCATAGCTGTTTCCGTAATCTCAAAATTAATCTTTTCCGGTTCAACCCCGTAGGTATCCAGAATATCCAGAAGGATTTCATCATAATTTTTCTGCATACACTGAATAACAGAAACATTAATTTCAATATAGTCCAGGCCGGTTTTAGAAAATTCCGGTGATTTTATAAACTGGCAGACGCTGTTAAGAACAAATTCGCCAATCGCCAGAATCTGTCCGTCTTTCTCTGCCAGCGGAATAAATTCATCCGGCCATATCATCGTCCCATCCTCATCTTTCAAACGGATCAACGCCTCTGCCGCCATCATCCGGTTCTCTTTCACGGAAAAAATCGGCTGATAATACACTTCAAAGCCACCATAATCCAGCGCCTTTTTCATAACATCGCAGATATACATTTGTCGCTGAAGCTGGCCTGCAGCCTTTTCATCCATAACGCTGACCGTTCCCCGGGCGGAATGTTTTGCCATTGCCACGGCACTTTCAGTCAAATCCGCTGCTTTTTCGACATTTTTCGACATTTTTCCGAGGGGTACATAACATATATTCGCCGCCAGTTCAACATTTAAATCATCAAGGATAAACGGACGTTCAAAGCGTCTCCGAACCTTTGAAGTTTTCGTTTCCCCATCCTCTTCGTCCTTCGTCAAAAGGATAAACTGATCTCCCGTATACCGAAAAACCGGTTCCCCGCCGCCAATACGCCGGAGATATTCGGCAACCATACACATCAGCTTATCCCCCTGACGCAATCCAAAAATACGGTTTATACTTTTAAAATCATCCAGTACGACAACAATCGCGCCGAATTTTTTATCATTACGCGTCTTTCTGCCGATCACATAGAGAAATGCCTGTCTGTTATACAGCCGCGTCATCTGATCCACATAATTCTCCGGATTCTGCATATTCATATAGGTTATCATAATTGCCAGCGCCAGTGCCAGACCTGTAATCAGACATTCAGAAATAAAAAACTGAATGACGATGCTCATAATCGTCAATAGCACAAATGCACAAATACTGACAACCTGGGTTCTGGATACTTTTTCACGAAAATACAGAAGAAGTCCAACGCCAATACAGAGATATAACATGGAACTGCCATAAGCCCAAACTAAAGCGCTTCCCCTGTGATACTGACCGTCAATAAAATAAAAATAACAGCCTGTCCAGTAATTCGAAAACCATATAGCCAATGATATTCCATAAGAAATCAGCATCGCCAGATAAACGCCGATTCGCTTTTTCTCCAGCCGGTCCACCATGGACAGAATGTAAAACACAAAAACTACAGGAAGTGACAGTTGAAAAAAATAAAACAACTGGCTTACGACCCATTGAATGCCTACAGGTACCAGATTTCCCTGATTCGCCATAACGGCACTGCATATATCCAACAGGATATCACCTATTGCAGTGATAATAATAACTCCGAATATTTTATTGGTTCTGTCCAGAATCTTTTTCTTTTTAAAGAAAAAGATGGCAATCACTATGAGGAATATCACTGCTGCTAATTCCAAACTTATATTAAACTTCATGAGCCACACCCTTATCAACTATAAAACCCGCAAAAGTCCGTTTCGCAGGTCTTTTGCAGGTCTCCTGTTTTTATATGTTACTTACCGGATGAACATGGCATCACCGAAACTGAAGAAACGATAACGCTCCTTCACTGCTGTCCCATAAGCCTTTAAAATATGCTCTTTTCCTGCCAGTGCTGACACAAGCATGAGCAATGTAGATTCCGGCAGATGGAAATTTGTAATCAGAGCATCAATACATTTAAACTGATACCCCGGATAAATAAAAATTTCCGTCCATCCGCTTGTTTCACGGACAAAACCCGTTTCATCCGCAACGGATTCCAGCGTCCGGGTGCTGGTCGTTCCGACAGAAATGACCCGTCCGCCATTTTTCTTTGTATCATTAATGATAGCCGCCGCTTCCTGACTGATCATATAGAACTCCGAATGCATGTGATGGTTTGTAACATCGTCCACCTTCACCGGCCGGAAGGTCCCAAGCCCCACATGAAGGGTTACTCTGGCAATGCGAACACCCTTTTCCTGAATCGCTCCCATCAGTTCTTCTGTAAAGTGGAGCCCCGCTGTCGGCGCCGCCGCACTGCCCTCATGTTTGGCATAGACGGTCTGATAACGGTTTTTATCCTGAAGTTTATGTGTAATATAAGGCGGCAGAGGCATTTCGCCGAGCTTATCCAGAATCTCTTCAAAAATACCATCATATTCAAAACGGATCAGACGGTTGCCCTCTTCCACAACCTCCAGAACTTCACCGACCAGCAGGCCGTCACCAAAGGAAATCCGTGTTCCCGGACGGGCTTTTTTCCCCGGACGCACCAGTGTCTCCCAGACCGAATCACTTTTCCGTTTCAGGAGAAGCACCTCGATATGGGCTCCGGTACCCTCTTTTGCACCGTGAAGCCTTGCAGGAATAACCTTCGTATCGTTAATAACCAGACAGTCCTCAGGACGTAATTCATCAATAATATCTTTAAATATTTTATGCTGAATTTCACCGGATTCTCTGTCCAGAACCATCAGGCGGGAGCTGGAACGCTCCGCCAGAGGGTCCTGGGCAATCAGTTCTTCCGGCAAATCATAATAAAAATCTGCTGTTTTCATATCTTAATTACTTTCTCAGTTCAATGCCCATTTTTTCAAGTTCGGCAAGAATCTTATCCATCACTGTATTGACATCCTTGTCTTCCAGAGTCCGTGTCTTATCACGGAATACAATCGAATAAGCAACGGATTTGAAACCTTCCTTAATCTGGGCTCCTTCATAAATATCAAAAAGTTCAAAGCTTTCCAGAAGCTTGCCGCCCCGTTTGCGGATAACTTCTTCCACTTCGCCGACCATGATTTCTTTCTTCATCACCATACTGATATCTCTGGTTACTGCCGGATATTTTGCGATACCGTTGAATTTCCGTTCAAAGGATGCCCGTTCAACCACATACGGCATATCGAGTACAGCCACATAGGTTCTTGCACCTAATTTGTAGTTGTCTGCAACTTCCGGATGCACTTCACCCAGATATCCAATCACCTGTCCGTCATAGATGATATTTGCCTGACGTCCCGGGTGGAGATAATTTTTACCGGCCTTCGGATCATAAACAACCTGCTGCTTCATTCCGATACGTTCCAGATATTCTTCAACGACACCTTTCATTGTGAAGAAATCGCCATTGCCGTACATTCCGAGAGTGAACTGAACTCTTTCATCCGGATAATCTTTTAACGGCAGTTCTTTTGGCAGATAAATCACAGCCAGTTCATAAAGTTTTGCCTCTTTATTCCGGTGGTTGTAGTTAAATGCCAGAGATGTCAGCATACCGTTTAACGGCGTTGTACGCATGATACTGAAATCTTCACCCAGAGGATTTGTGATAGTCACCGTCTGTCTCATCCCATCATTTTCATCGATAAGTAATTTATCAAATACCTTCGGACTTTCGAAGGAATAGGTCATACTTTCAGAGAATCCGCAGAATTCCGCCGTTTCACGGGCAACGGCTTCCACCCGGAGTTTATAGGATAATTTTCCGGTGGTGGCTTCGCCGTTTGGCAGTGTTACAGGAATATTGTCATAGCCAAAGAAACGTGCAACTTCTTCTGCCAGATCCGCCTGTCCTTCCAAATCCTGACGGAATGTCGGTACCGTCACCATCTTTGTTTCTGCATTATATTTTAATTCCAGCGGTTCAAAATAAGCCAGCATCTCATCCAGTGTTAAATCCGTTCCAAGTAAATCATTGACTTTTTCAGCGCTGAAAAGAATCTGATGCTCTTCACGTTTTTCCGGATAAATATCAACCACACCGTCAACCACTTCTCCGGCGCCCAGCTCTTCAATCAACTGGCAGGCACGGTTCATGGCATCGATGGCGTTGTTCGGATCCAGTCCCTTTTCAAATTTACTCTGAGCATCGGTACGCATTCCGAGTTTCTTACCGGAAAGACGGATATTTGTTCCATCAAAACATGCAGCTTCGAAAAGCATTGTTTTGACGTTATCTGTAATCATGGAGTTTTCACCGCCCATGATTCCTGCAATACCAATTGGTTTCTTTCCGTCGCAGATTGCCAGCATGGTATCATCCATTTTATGGTTCTGTCCGTCCAGTGTCACAAATTCTTCATCCTTTGTAAAACGGCGCACAACAATTTCACCGCCCTCGATTGTATCCATATCGTAAGCGTGCATTGGCTGTCCATACTCTTCCATCACATAGTTTGTAATATCGACAATGTTATTGATCGGACGGATACCATTGGCTGCCAGACGGCGCTGCATCCATTCCGGTGACGGCGCCAGTTTAATATTTTTAACCACACGGGCCGTATATCTCGGACATAATTCTGTATCCTCCACACGCACTTTGATGTAATCCTTCACATCACCGCCGCAGCCCTTCACTTCCACAACCGGAGGCACAAAAGGCTTCCGGAAGGTTGCTGCCGCTTCTCTGGCAATACCGAGAACCCCAAAACAGTCCACACGGTTGGATGTGATTTCATATTCAAAAACAACATTGTGAAGACCGAGGACCTCAACAGCGTCATCTCCCGGTTTTACAGTGCCTTCTTTGAAAATATAAATACCGTTTTCCGGCGCTTCCGGATAAAAATCCCGGCTGGAACCCAATTCCTCGATGGAACACATCATACCGAAACTTTCAACACCACGAAGCTTTCCTTTTTTAATGGCAATACCGCCTTCCGGCATCGGACCGCCGTCATGACCGCCGGCAACCCGGCCGCCGACTAAAACAACAGGAACGAGGTCTCCCTCTTTCACATTCGGCGCACCGGTAACAATCTGAATATCTTCATCGGCACCCACGTTCACCTGACAGATAATCAGTTTATCCGCATCCGGATGTCTTTCTATCTTATTAATCTGACCAATAACGATTTTTTCAAGGTTTTTGTCCAGCGCCTCAAAGCCTTCAACTTTTGTACCGGACAGTGTCATTGCATCCGTATATTCCTGAGCAGTTACATCGAGGCCAGGAACATAAGCTTTAATCCATGATAATGGTGTATTCATCTTTTCTTCCTCCTTTTAGAACTGTTTTAAGAAACGTGTGTCATTTTCATAGAGCAGACGCATATCGTCAATCTCATATTTCAACAGAGCAATACGTTCCAGACCCACACCAAAGGCAAAGCCTGAGTATTCTTCCGGATCAATGCCGCTCATCTTCAGCACCTTCGGATGTACCATACCGCAGCCAAGGATTTCAATCCATCCGGAACCTTTGCACATACGGCATCCGGCACCGCCGCATTTAAAGCATGTCACGTCCACTTCAGCACTTGGCTCTGTGAACGGGAAATGATGGGGACGGAATTTAACTTTGGTTTCTTCACCGAAAAGCTCTCTGGCAAATTCAGCCAGTGTACCTTTTAAATCCGCAAATGTAATATGTTTGTCGATGACAAGTCCTTCGATCTGATGGAAGCATGGGGAATGGGTCGCATCTACTTCATCGGAACGGTATACACGGCCCGGAGCAATCATACGGATCGGCAGTTCCTGGGTTTCCATCGTATGAACCTGTGTACCGGATGTCTGTGTTCTTAAAACGAACTCCTTATTGATATAGAAGGTATCCTGCTCATCCTTTGCCGGATGATTTGCCGGGATGTTCAGGGCTTCGAAGTTGTAGTAATCCTTTTCAACTTCCGGTCCTTCAACCACTTCATACCCCATGCCAACAAAAATACGTTCCACTTCTTCCAGTGCAATGGTATTCGGATGGCGATGGCCGACATTACTCTTTTTTGCAGGGAGTGTTACGTCAATAACCTCTGCTTTTAACTGAGCTTCTCTGGCCTTTCGTGCCAGCTCCGCTTTCATCTCTTCCATCTTCTTTTCGATTTCAGAGCGGGTTTCATTCACCATCTGTCCAAAAGCCGGACGTTCCTCCGGAGCAAGTTCTTTCATGGACTTCATAATCGAAGTCAGCTCACCTTTTTTTCCTAAAAAAGCGACGCGGATGTCATTAAGTTTTTCCAGTGCGCCGGCCTCTTCAATCTGATTCAGCGCATTCTGACGGATTTTTGCTAATCTGTCTTTCATCTCTATCGATTCCTTTCTTTAAATATTCGGGACCGTTTTTTAAATAAAAAAAACGCCCCTTCAAATGACAAAGGGACGGAAATTCTCCGCGGTACCACCCTAATTCCAGAAACCCGGGTTTCTGACACTCGGATATGCGTAACGTGCATCAGCGTCATCTCCTACTACCTGACGGATTCAAAGATGCGGCTCCTGTGGGAAATTCAATATATATCTGAACTTAGGACCGGCTTCCACCCGATGACCGGTCTTCTCTGGCAGAAGATATATACCTACTGACACATTCACAGCCTTTAAACTAAATTTCATTTTAACATATAGATTTTCATTGTCAAGTGGTTTTTTATTTCATCGAAATGCTTTTATTGCCATTTTTTCTTTTTCATGATATCATCGTTGTTATCTGGAAAAGATAAATAAATCGGAGGGAATATTATGCTGAAAGTTATTGTCTGGATTCAAACGATGTTAAAAAAAGTCCGCAGGCACCATCTGGCAGCCTATTCAGGCCAGTCGGCTTACTTTCTCATTTTGTCCGCCCTGCCTTTTATTCTTTTCCTTTTAACCCTGTTCCAGTATCTTCCTATTGATACCCGGGCGCTCATGGATGGGGTCTCCCTGATTATCCCGGCAAAATATCTGCCGGCAGTGGAAGCCCTTCTGAATGATATTCATGTAGAATCCGGAAGCACCATTATGTCCCTTTCCGTTGTCATCACAATCTGGACAGCTGCCAAGGGAATCATGGCCATCACCGAGGGACTGAATTCGGTTCGTGAAATTGAAGAACACCGGAACTATTTTCTGCTCCGCTTCAAGGCAGCATGCTACACGCTTCTGTTTGCTGCCGTTATTATCTTCACCGTATTTGTTCTCGTTTTCGGTAATCAGATTTATTCCTGGCTCAGAGCGTTTTTCCCTTCTTTTCCCGAATATTCCCAGCTGCTGAGTATGTTGAAATCTTTTATTGCCATCGGATTTTATATCCTGATATTCACGCTGTTTTATAAATTCCTTCCGGCAAAGCCGATGAAAACATGGAATCAGCTCCCCGGTGCCGTATTTACCACTGCCGGCTGGATGATCAGCTCTTATATATTCTCGCTGTATGTTGATCTTTCCAAAAGCCCTTCCTATATGTACGGCAGCCTTTCTTATTTGATTTTATTTTTCATCTATCTTTATATGATTATGTACATCTTCTTTCTTGGGGCTGAACTGAATTTCTTTCTTTTCCCTGATGAAAAGGAAGATTTCCATTTAAAATATTAAAAAATGTTCCATTGAGCCAGACTGCAGCATCCGCCTCAATGGAACATTTTTTCATCTGCCATTATTCTGTAACCAATTCCGAATCCGGAAAAAAATATTTTAATATTTCATCGTAAGTCTTTCCCATCTCTGCCATTTTCATGGCTCCGTTCTGACTCATTCCGCTTCCATGGCCATAACCGCCGCCACGGATCAAATAGCCCTGACACTGATTTTCCTCAAGAACCGGCTCCATATAACAATAAGCGCTCGGTAAAAGGTTCCATCCGGTTACCGCTTCACCGCTCTGGGGAATAAGCTCTGCATTGACCGGGGAAAGGGCCTTGCGGATTTTATATTCTCCGTAAATCCTACATGATCCCTCGCTGCCTGTAACCTCCATCCCCTTAATCAAACCGCTGTCCGCCCGCTCCAGCACAGAAATATTTTCCAGAACACCGATATCTGTCTGACACAGGCTCAAAATCCCTTCCCTGATTTCTTCCGACGACAGATAAACCTGCCACCGGAACCAGGGAAGATCCTCCTCAAAATAACTATAACCGTCTTCCCTGTCTATAAACTTCCGGAAATCTTCTTCGCCGGACAGGGCCAGCGACACCGCATCGTCACTCAGAAAAACGGAAACAGCCCTGTCACTGTCCGCTTCACTGCCGCTGTACCAGACATCTTCCGGGTCTGAGGTATGCCCGCAGGATGTTGAAAAGAAATAGGTTGCCGTCAGCCCCTCCGGGTTTTGAAGAACCTGCCCCCGGGTTTCAGAAGCCGCCCGGATACTCTCTTCACATTCTTCTTTATTATTATAAACCTGGCTGGCTACCGTATCGTCCAGATTTGCCGGATAATCTCTGAAGCTTCCCCCTAAAGCTCTCCGCGCAAAGGTCCTTGCACATACCGCCTGAACTTTTAAAGCCTCCGTACCGTAGGACACCGGCATCTCTCCCGGAATCACTCCGGCAACATAATCCTCCAGATTCACTTCATTAATGACCAGTAATTGTCCATTTTGCTCCTGAATACAGATTTCTCCACGATAAGAAGGCGCTCCGCCGTTCCGTTCCATAGAAAGCAACTGGATTTTTCCCTCTCCCGATTCCATTTTTATACGCAATTCTCCGCCCCCTGTATCCTCCGGTACCAGCGTCACTTCTGTTCCCCCATCGTATCGGGTCACTTCATTGGAAGAAAGGACTACAAAGGGGGCTTCCGAAGTCAAAGTCACCGATGGCTGCGCATAAACCTCCTCCGAAGCGCCATGCAGCAATATGCGAATCGTCTCCCCGGCATAGTCCTGATAAATAATTCCGCATATTTTATCCCCCTGAAGAACGAACTCATAAACCGTTCCATCCAGAGCCAGGTCCTCCTTTGAAATCACCTCCGGTGACGGATAAATTTGATAAACCGTCAGATTTTCAGCCATTGGCACCGTCCCGTATGCTTTCAAAACAAGAGCGTCTTCTGTTATTCCTGTCAGGGAATCTTTAATACGTTTGGTTTTATAATCCACTCCGGTCAGTTGTCCATCCGTAAATATCAGATCCCCCATCCCCGCTTCCAGTTTTTCTCCAAGCGCCCCTTCCAGTTTAAATGTCCGCTGATACCCCTCAAAAAACACCCGGATCTCCCGGTTTTCTGCCGATTCAATCCACACATTCTCCATTCGGCATTCTCCCGGAAGGACTTCAATCACACAGAGCAGCTCATCTCCCGCCATGTATACTTCGGAGGTCCGGTCCATAAACCTTCCTACGGAAACACCTTCTGCGTTTTTTATTCCCTGGTCTGTTACAACCTGCCATGCCCCAAGTCCCGGGATGTTTTCCGGACTTCCGTGGATTTCTATCCGCTCCCGGGTCACCCTTGGACAATCCGCACACAAAAGCTGATAAACCTCACACCATTGCCGCCGGGCAACCATGCCGTCTTTCTGCCGGTATTTCAAAGAAAAGGACAGATGCTCCTCCGAAAGATGAAACTGTTCCATAATGTATCGCAAATCCTCATAGGTAAACAGGTCACCGGGATGAAATCCGCCGTCCTCCCGGATATTCATCCAACCTTCCCTTAAAACAACCGAGACATACTTCCCATACCATGCCTCCGCAGAAACATCTTCGGGAAGTTCCCCTTCCGCTATTTCACACGCCT
>DBGCEW010000236.1:0-16233 GCA_048357495.1 Frisingicoccus sp. | reverse complement strand
GAGAAAGCAAAAAATTATGCGGAGGAAAGTGATCTGATTATTTATATGGCTGATGGTTCCACCGCTTTGGATGAAAATGATTTTGAAATTCTGGAATTGATTCGGAATCGAAAAACGATTATACTGTTAAATAAAGCGGATCTGAACCGGATAACGACTCGGGAAATGCTTCAGGCAAAGACAGATCATCCGATTATTGAGGTTTCTGTCAGAGACCGTCAGGGAATGGACAGTTTTTATCACTTAATTGAAGAAATGTTTTTTCAGGGGAAACTGGATTTTAACGATCAGATTTATATTACCAATATCCGGCATAAAACAGCCGTTCAGGAGGCTGCCGAAAGCTTAAAAATGGTCATTCAGAGTATTGAGGATGAAATGCCGGAGGACTTTTTTTCAATTGATTTAATGAATGCCTATGAGTCTCTTGGCACAATTATTGGAGAATCTGTGGGAGAGGACTTAATCAATACTATTTTCAGTGATTTTTGTATGGGTAAGTAGGAGGCCATTTTATGTCATATACTTATGAAAATTATGATGTTGCGGTGATCGGTGCAGGGCATGCAGGATGCGAGGCTGCTCTGGCCTGCGCACGCCTTGGTTTAAAGACCATTGTTTTTACAGTGAGTGTAGAAAGTATTGCTTTGATGCCATGTAATCCGAATATCGGAGGCAGTTCAAAGGGACATCTGGTCCGGGAAATCGATGCTCTCGGCGGACAGATGGGAAAGACCGTTGACCAGACGTTTATTCAGTCAAAAATGTTGAATAAATCCAAGGGACCGGCAGTACATTCCCTGAGAGCACAGGCAGACAAGCAGGACTATACACAGTTGATGCGTTATATTCTGGAAAATCAGGAAAATCTGACGGTAAAACAGGCGGAAATTGTGGATATTCTTGTTGAAGGAGATCAGGTGACCGGAGTTGTCACCCATACCGGAGGCATTTATCCATGTAAAGCGGCGATACTGGCAACCGGTGTTTATTTAAAGGCACGGTGTCTGTGTGGAGAATCAATTACCCATACGGGGCCAAATGGACTTCAGGCGGCCACAGGGCTTTCAGAAAGCCTTAAAAATCTGGGTATCGAGTTGGTTCGTTTTAAGACGGGAACGCCCGCAAGAATTGATAAACGAAGCATTGATTTTTCGAAAATGGAGGAACAGTTTGGTGATGAAACAGTTGTACCATTTTCTTTTACGACAAATCCTGAGGATATTCAGAAAGAACAGGTATCCTGCTGGCTTACCTATACAAATGAAAAAACCCATGAGATTATACGTTCAAATCTGGATCGTTCTCCGATTTATGCCGGAGTTATTGAAGGCGTAGGGCCGCGTTATTGCCCTTCAATTGAAGATAAGGTTGTAAAATTTGCGGATAAGAACAGGCACCAGGTATTTATTGAACCGGAAGGAAATTATACGAATGAAATGTATATCGGGGGAATGTCCAGTTCTCTCCCGGAAGATGTTCAGTACCGGATGTATCGTTCAGTGCCCGGCCTTGAAAATGCTCATATTGTGCGAAATGGTTATGCGATTGAATATGACTGTATTCCGGCAACACAATTAAAATCCACCCTGGAATTCAAAAATATCCATGGATTATTTTCCGGCGGACAGTTTAACGGCAGCTCCGGCTATGAAGAAGCGGCAGCTCAGGGATTGATTGCAGGGATAAATGCTTCCATGAAAATTTTAGGGAAAGAGCAGATTGTTTTAAAACGGTCAGAGGCTTATATCGGTGTGCTAATTGATGATCTGGTAACAAAGGAAACCCACGAGCCTTATCGCATGATGACTTCAAGAGCGGAATACAGGCTGCTGCTGCGTCAGGATAATGCGGATTTAAGGCTGACATCGATAGGACATCGTGTCGGTTTAATTTCAGATGAACGGTACGAAGCGCTCTTAAAGAAAAAAGAGCAGATCGGAAAAGAAATTGAACGAGTAAGCCATGTCATGGTCGGCGGTTCCAAAGAGGTTCAGGAATTCCTTGAAGCCCATCAGAGTACGCCGTTAAAGACAGCGGTTTCCCTGGCGGAGCTTATCCGGCGACCGGAATTATCCTATGAGCTGGTAAAGCCACTGGATAAAGAAAGAGAACTGCTTCCGGCAGATGTCATCGAGCAGGTAAATATTAACGTTAAATACGAAGGCTATATTACTCGGCAGATGCGACAGGTGGAACAGTTTAAGAAAATGGAAGTGAAGCTCATTCCTGAAGGTTTGGATTATGAAGATATCAGCGGCTTAAGAATTGAAGCAAAACAGAAATTATCTGCAGTACGGCCCCATTCGGTGGGACAGGCATCCCGTATTTCCGGTGTAACTCCGGCGGATGTCTCGGTGTTATTAATTTATATGGAACAATTTAACCGTCAGCATAAAAATGTGGACAAAGACATAAAATAAAGGGACAGGTGTGGATAAATTGGAAAGAAATACAGAAAAATTTGAAAAAGCATTGTCTCAGTTAAAGATTGAATTATCGGATGAACAGATCAAACAGTTTATGGTTTATTATGAGATGCTTGTTGAAACCAACAAAGTGATGAATCTGACAGCCATTACAGAATTCGATGAGGTCATTGAGAAGCATTTTGTGGATAGTCTTTCATTAATCAAGGCAGTGGATTTAACAAAGCCGAAAAGAGTCATTGATGTGGGTACCGGCGCCGGCTTTCCGGGAATTCCTTTGAAAATAGCATTTCCCGAGCTGGATATCGTCCTTCTGGATTCTTTAAATAAGCGGATCAATTTTCTGAATCAGGTGATTGAAAGGCTGAAGCTGGATAAAATTCAAACGATTCACGGCAGAGCTGAAGATTTTGGAAGAAATCCTCTCTACAGAGAGCAGTTTGATTTGTGTGTATCCCGGGCAGTTGCCAACTTATCCACATTGGCAGAGTATTGTGTGCCCTTTATCCGGATTGGCGGCCAGTTTATTTCCTATAAATCTGGAAAAGTTCAGGAGGAACTGGAAAACTCCCTCAAAGCTGTGGATATATTGGGGAGTAGGATTGTAAAATGCCTGAATTATCCTTTGCCGGATACAGATATGGAAAGATCCCTCGTTGTTATTGAAAAGGTTCGGGCAACGAAAAAAGCATATCCGCGAAAGGCCGGAAAGCCTTCAAAGGAACCTTTATAAGATACAATTGTATCAGTTTTAAAAAGAAAAAATATAGGGCACAGGAAAAATGATACAATTGTTTCCTGTGCCCTTGGCTTTGATGGATATTTATGAGAGATAAATCGAACAGAGCATCTCAAAAGCTTCTTTTTGTTCGATATGTGGATATTGTTTGCAATCACCAATCAATTCGGTTTCAATGGAAGGATTATAAAAAGTATAGGAATCCATGATGTGTTCGATATCTTTCTGCCCTTCGCCGCCAATAATACATATGGAATGATTCAGTTTTTTCAGAGCGTGGATCATATGAATATTTGTAAAATGACTGCGTTCACTGGCATAAAAATACCTGGAAACAGGACCGCTGAGATGGCTTGCCTCATACATTGTATCGATATCCTTATTCATACAGCGGTTTGGATGCATGAAAGATTTCTTACAGGTATTGCGAATGATCCTTTTGGAATGGATCAGATTGTAGATGGTTGTACCGATCAGAGGTATTTCCATCAGATATTTTAAAGTTTTATGGTTAGCCTTAGGATATTTGGCCATAACCTTCATCGAAGGGGGATTGATCAGCATTAAATGGTTGTAAAGCTCCGGTTCACTATAACAGCTCATGATGGCAATATTTGAAGATGAACAGCTTGTAACAAGGTCCGTTTTAGCCCGGATAACGTCTTTAACAAAGTCATTGATCAGCTGGACATAAATATAGTTGGTATAAGTCATTTTTAACTTTTCTGACCGGCCACAGCCAAGTAAATCGATGGCGTAAACAGTGTGGCTTTTAGCCAGATCATTTAAAACGGAATTCCATTCGGCCGCAGACCCGGTGCTTTTCAGATCATGAATGAATAAGACTGGAGAACCGCTGCCTTTTTTTGTATAAAAGATATTTCCAAAACGCCAGGAATATTGATAACGGTTTTCACAAAACAGTATTTCTTTCATGGTTGCATTTAAAAAGATGAGTTTGTTCAATCCCCATGTTGTGAGAAGCAGGGCGGAAGATATAACTCCTGTTTTTACCAGTTTTTTATACTTTTTCATATGGATAGCTCCTTTGATTAGCTTTTCATGGTATCTTCTGTTATACTATATTATATGATAATTATTCTGTAGATACAAACATTTTTTTATGGATATTTTTTTTAATCTGTTGTACAATATCCATATCTGTCTTTGTCCTTCGAGCATTGAAAAAAGGATAAAGTTACATATTTATAACAAATAATTTTAAAAATAGAAAAAGTTTATGAAAAATAAAAAGTTAATTTTATATAACAAAAGGAGAATTTTATAAATGAAAAATAAAATTGTTGAATTATTATCTGGTCAGATTGACAGTATGGACAGAGAAGAAATAAACAGTCTTTTAGAAATACCTCCGAAATCAGATATGGGGGATTTTGCATTTCCTTGTTTTAAACTGGCGAAAGTATTCCGTAAAGCGCCGCCATTAATTGCTGCGGATTTAAAGGAAAAAATCGAGTGTCCGGAATTTTTAAGTAAAGTTGAAGTGATGGGTGGATATCTGAATTTTTTTGTGGATAAATCTATGTATGCAAAACAGATTGTGGATAATTATCTTTCGGATGCGAATTATGGCGGTTCTGAAACAGGCAAGGGAAAAACAATTTGTATTGATTATTCTTCACCGAATGTTGCAAAAAACTTCCATGTAGGTCATCTCCGTACAACAATTATTGGTAATTCTTTAAATAAAATATATACAAAGCTGGGCTATCATGTAGAGCGAATCAATCATCTGGGGGATTGGGGAACTCAGTTTGGTAAATTGATTGTAGCTTATAAGAAATGGGGCAGTAAAGAGGCCGTCGAGTCTGAGGGTATTGAAGAATTGATGCGTATTTACGTTAAATTCCATGATGAAGCCGAAAAAGACGATTCTCTGAATGATGAAGCCAGAGGTTGGTTTACAAAAATGGAACATGGTGATGAAGAAGCCCTGAGTATCTGGAAATGGTTCCGTGAAATTAGTTTAAAGGAATTTATGCGGGTATATGAACTTTTAGGTATGGAATTTGATTCCTTTGCCGGAGAGAGTTTTTATAATGATAAGATGCAGCCGGTTATTGAAGAGCTTAAACAGAAAGGTCTGATTAAACTGAGTGATGGCGCTCAGATTGTTGAATTGGAAGATTATAATATGCCTCCATGTCTGATTACTAAAAAGGATGGAAGCTCCCTGTATGCGACCAGAGATATTGCTGCAGCGATGTATCGTAAAAAAACTTATGATTTCTCAAAATGTATTTATGTTACCGGACTTGAACAAAAACTACATTTTGCCCAGTGGTTTAAGGTAATCCATTTGATGGGCTATGACTGGTCTGAAAATCTGGTGCATGTTCCGTATGGCCTGGTAAGCTTAAAGGGTGGGAAATTATCTTCCCGAAAGGGTAATGTTATTTTTGCTGAAGATATCTTAAAAGAAGCGATCCAGAAAACACGAAGCATTATTGAAGAGAAGAATCCAAATATTCCGGATAAAGAGGAAGTTGCCAGACAGGTAGGTATTGGTGCGATTCTGTTTAATGATTTATATAACCAGAGAATTAAAGATGTTATTTTTGACTGGGAAAAATTACTGAACTTCGATGGAGAAACAGGTCCTTACGTTCAGTATACCTATGCAAGAGCAGCCAGTGTTATCCGTAAGATCGGTATTGTGCCTTCTACTTATGATTATTCTGTTTTATCAGATGATATTTCTATGGCATTACTGAAGGAAATTGCAAGATACCCTCAGGTAGTTATCGATGCGGCTGAAAAAATGGAACCGTTTATGATTTCCAGATATGCGGTTGCTTTGGCACAGGCCTTTAATAAATTCTATCATGACTGCCAGATAAATGTTGAAGACGAAAATATTAAATATACCCGTGCAAATATTGTTATTATTACAAAATCCATTTTAAAGGATGCTTTGGGACTTTTGGGTATTCAGTGCCCGGAACAGATGTAAAATGTTTATGTTTCACGTGAAACATAGAAATAGAGATGATTGATACAAAAGGATGTTTCACGTGAAACATCCTTTTTGTGGTTTACAAAATTTTCATACTTCTTTCTCTGGAATAACACGCCGCGAAGTGGTATACTGGTAAATGCAGAAAGTAATGAAAAGGAGAACAATATGGGACGGATAATTGCAGTTGCAAATCAAAAGGGTGGTGTTGGAAAAACAACAACATCGATCAATTTATCTGCTTCTTTAGCTGAAATGGGTCAGAAAGTATTGACGATAGATATGGATCCCCAGGGAAATACAACAAGTGGTCTTGGAATAGATAAAAACCAGGTTGAAAATACAGTGTATGAATTACTTTTAGAAGATATTTCTGTTGAAGAATGTATTTATCCATCAGTTATGGAGGGATTGGATGTCATTGCTTCAAATATCAATCTTTCGGGTGCAGAAGTAGAATTGATTTCATTGGAGAACAAAGAATATCTTTTGAAAGAGAAGATTGATTTGATAAAATCAAAATATGATTTTATTGTGATTGACTGTCCGCCATCATTAAATTTGCTTACAATTAATGCAATGACAACTTCGGATACCGTATTAGTTCCAATTCAATGTGAATATTATGCCTTAGAGGGATTGTCCCAGTTAATACATACGATTGATTTGATTAAAGAACGTTTAAATGCATCTTTACAAATTGAGGGTGTTGTTTTTACCATGTTTGATGGAAGAACAAATCTATCGTTACAGGTTGTAGAGAATGTTAAGGAAAATTTGGATAGAAATATTTATAAGACAATAATTCCGAGAAATGTCCGGCTGGCAGAAGCACCAAGTTACGGAATGCCAATTAATATGTATGATACCCGTTCTACTGGTGCAGAAGCATACCGATTGCTTGCAGAAGAAGTGATGCACTATGAGGTGAATGAATAACAGGCAGATAAAGAAAGGATTTGAACAGATATGGCAGCTCGAAAAAAAGGTGGTTTAGGTAAAGGGATTGATGCGTTAATTGCACCTTCGGTAAGAAAAGAGACGGATAAAGAAAAAATTGCAGAAAAAGTTATAGAGAAACCTGTGGAAAAAATTGTTGAAAAGGTTGTAGAAAAGGTTATAGAAAAACCGGTAGACATTCGGGTGAAAATCGATGAAATTGAACCGAATCGCATGCAGCCGAGAAAAAGATTTGATGAGGATGCCCTTCAGGAGTTAGCAGAATCGATTAAACAATATGGTTTGATTCAGCCGATTGTAGTAAAGAAAAATAAGGATTATTATGAAATTGTTGTTGGAGAACGCCGGTGGCGTGCTGCAAGAATTGCCGGTTTAAAGGAAGTGCCGGTTATTATTAAAGAATATGATAAAAAAGAATCTGTGGAGATTGCGATTGTTGAAAATCTTCAGAGAGAAGATTTGAATCCGATTGAGGAGGCAGAGGCTTATCAGAGACTTATTGATGAGTTTGGCTTAAAGCAGGATGAAGCAGCTCAGAGAGTTTCAAAGAGTCGTACGGCAGTGACCAATGCCCTTCGTCTTTTAAAGCTGGATGAACGGGTACAGAAGATGGTCATTGATGACATGATTAGCGGAGGTCATGCCAGAGCATTACTTGCTATTGAAGATAAAGAAGAACAGTATGGAATGGCCATGACTGTTTTTGATAATAAGATGAGTGTTCGGGAAACGGAAAAGCTCGTAAGAAGTTACATAAAAAAGCTTGAGGAAAAGACTTCAGATAAAGAAACGAAAAAAACAGATTTCAGTCAGATGGAAACAATTTACGGCCAGTTGGAAGAACGGATGAAGTCCATTATTGGTACGAAGGTTGCTATACGGAGCAGAAATTATAAAAAAGGAAAAATTGAGATTGAATATTACTCGAATGATGAACTGGAAAGGATTATTGATTTAATTGAGTCGGTAAAACAGGTGGGATAAATATGGAGAGTAAAATTTTAGCAGGATTAAAATTTGATCCGGGTATATTGATTATTGGAATGTTAATTCTGATGTTATTAATGCTTATCTATATCTTCAGGCTACATAGAAAACAGGACCGGTTGGAAAAAAAGTACAGGGCATTTATGCGTGGCGGCAGAGGTGCAAAATCTTTAGACGAGGCTTTGGAGAATAAGCTGGCATCCTTAAATAATATAGAAGAAACGAATAATTCCTTGAATGAGAGATTAATGCGGCTTGAAAAAAGCGCAGGATGTTCTTATCAGAAAATAGGCATTGTTAAATATGATGCTTTTAAAGAAATGGGAGGCAAACTTAGTTTTGCCTATGCCATGCTGAATAATCGAAACGATGGATTTATTATTAACTCAATATACAGCAAAGAAGGATGTTATAGTTATATTAAAGAAATTATCAAAGGAGAATCCTATTTACCTTTGGGAGATGAAGAAGAGGAAGCTTTAAATATAGCTATTCAGTATGGAATGGGAAATGAATAATTTGTTCAGTGGAAAAATAGTGGAGCTCAAATATAGGCTCCGCTATTTTTATGTAAACTTATAAATGAATAAATATACAAAAGATGATGATGAGACATTGGAAAAATTCGGAAACTTAAAGTATATTAACTTGCAAAAAGGATATGTCTATTATATAATATCAGTTAGTTTTATTTAGTGGGAATATCCAAAGAGGAGGAAATGACATGCTTGATATTAAGTTATTAAGAAACAATTTTGAAGAAGTTGAAAAAGCTCTTGCAACACGTAATGAGGATTTTGATTTATCCAAGTTTAAATCTATGGATGAAAAAAGACGGGAACTGTTGTCAGAGGTGGAGCAGTTGAAAAACCAGCAGAATGTAACTTCTAAAAAAATTCCTCAGCTCAAAAAGGCCGGAGAAGATGTTACGGTTGTTATGGAAGAAATGAAAAAACTTTCAGAACGTATTAAAGGTCTGGATGCCCAGGTAAATGCTGTGGATGCCGAACTGAATGCCTATATGCTTACGATTCCGAATATTCCGAATCCGACAGTTCCTGCAGGAGATTCCGATGCGGACAATGTGGAAATCCGCCGTTTTTCCGAGCCGACAAAATTTGATTTTGAACCGAAAGCTCATTGGGATCTGGGGGCTGATCTGGGAATTCTGGATCCGGAGACTGCAGCCAAGACAACCGGTGCGCGTTTCACATTTTATCGTGGTGCCGGTGCGCGGCTGGAACGTGCCATTACCAACTTTTTCCTGGATATACACACAGGAGAACATGGTTATGAAGAAATTTTTGCACCATATATGGTAAGCCGTGAGAGTATGACAGGAACAGGCCAGCTTCCAAAATTTGAGGAAGATGCATATAAGGTTACCGGTGATGGAAAGGAATATTTCCTTATTCCTACAGCGGAAGTACCGGTCACAAACATGTACAGAGAAAGTATTCTGGATGGAAATAAGCTGCCGATTAAGCATGTGGCGTATACGGCATGTTTCCGGGCGGAAGCAGGTTCTGCCGGAAGAGATACCCGTGGTTTGATCCGTCAGCACCAGTTTAATAAGGTGGAGCTGGTTAAATTTGTAAAACCGGAAGATTCTTATGATGAGCTGGAAAAACTGACAAGGGATGCGGAAGATGTTCTTCAGCGTCTGGGACTGCCTTACCGGGTCGTTAAAATCTGTATTGGAGACCTGGGATTTACAGCGGCTATGAAATATGATATTGAAGTATGGATGCCAAGCTATGGCAGATATGTAGAAATTTCAAGCTGCAGTAACTTTGAAGAATTTCAGGCGCGCCGTGCGAATATAAAATATAAAGACAGTGTCAAAGACAAAGCCAAATTTGTTCATACATTGAACGGAAGCGGTGTGGCTGTAGGACGTACAACGGCGGCGATTCTTGAAAATTATCAGCAGGCAGACGGAAGTATCCGTGTGCCGGATGTATTGATCCCATATATGGGTGGTATTGAAGTTATAAAATAGGATGGAACTCAAGGTGCATATATATTCATATATGCACCTTGAAGGTTCACATAAATCGGAGGTCGGAATGCACGATTATTTACGGGCGATAGGTTTCAGCGGATTAAAAAAGAATAGGGATGTCAGGGATGTTCTGAATCTTGTGATGCTCCGACCAACGTACGAGTATGTTTCGTCTGAGGATGAGAAGGATGCAGCTTTTGGAGAAAAAGTAAAGGATTTTGCAAAAGGTATGGGTATCAGCGTCCGGGGCGAATATGACGAAAACGGACAGTTTCATATGGGCTATTATTTTCCCTATTTCAGGGGAAAACAATGCACTCTGGAAGAAGATGTGACCATTGAAAAGCAGGCAGACAGAGATGGATATTCGGGGATCTGTGACAATGTCAAGGTCGGTGTATCTCTGATTTTTCATTTGCTCAATATGGCAGACTATATGGATTATATGGAATTTCATAAAGGCTCTCTGTTTCACGGACCGGTTTATTTGTCCGGCTTATCCATTTCCGGAAAGATTATTCTTCCGCTGATGACTACAGAAGCGGATGTTCAGCGGAAAAGGGATGAGAATGTAAAGCGTGACCGGATGATTGCTGCAGCCAGAGAAGGTGATCAGGAAGCGATTGAGAGTCTTACTTTGGAAGATATTGATATGTATGCGGTGATCAGCCGACGGGCAAAAAGGGAAGATGTACTGACTATTGTTGAATCTTATTTTATGCCTTATGGCATCGCCTGTGATCAGTATTCGATCATGGGAGATATTCTCAGTGTGGAAATGGTCCGGAATTCACTGACAGAAGAAAGTATTTATATTTTAGCTGTTGAGTGTAATGATTTGATTTTAGATATCTGCATTAATAAGAATGATTTATTCGGCGAACCGGTTCCCGGACGCCGTTTTCGCGGAACAGTCTGGATTCAGGGAACTGTCGATTTTATGAGTTTGTAATCGATGGTATTTGACGAAAGATAAAAATAATGTTATTTTAAATATAGAAATGTCTTCGTAGCTCAGCTGGATAGAGCACTCGCCTCCTAAGCGAGGGGTCAGAGGTTCAAATCCTCCCGGAGACGGTTGATAAAAGCAGGAAATGGTTCACAGAATTTACGGAATCATGACCTGCTTTTTTTATTTGAAACAAAAGCTGTGACAAAAGCTGTGACAAAATATAGGTAATCTATGTCACACCCTTTTAAGTGTTTTCCGTGATATAATAAATACAAATTTGTAAATTTTTTTGAACGAAAAATCAGATCCAAATAAGAGTCATCAAATGGAGGGGAGCCGATGCTGTTATTTAGTAAATATCTGAGGGAACTGATGAAGATAAAGCAAACGAATATTTCTGCCCTATCGCGACTCATAGGAATTGAGCGGACGCTGCTTTCCAGAATACTGACAGGGCAGCGTGTACTGCCCTATCATGTGTTGAAGGATCTCATTTATTATTTGAGACTTACACCCGAAGAAGAAAAACAACTTCGGGCTTATTATGACGGGCAATTTGAAAAAGAAGACATCCGTTGTTCCCGTGAAATGATTGACAAGATGTTTTCAGATATGGCCTGCTTGGATTTATCGGCGCCGGCTTTTGAGGAAAGCCGATTGCTCGTAAATATTGAGCAGTATGCCGGAAAAAGAAATATTTTTTGGGGGAAAACGCAAGTGCAGTTTCTTCTGCGGATTGTGATCTCTGAGGAATACAACCGTTTGGATTCTCTGCTGGAATTAACGGTTTCTCCACTGGATTCGTTTTGGAGTGCAGAGCTTCTTTACCGTTTTTGGAATCAGAAATCATCTGTGGAAATCAATCATATCGTCTGTTTCGATGCATCCGGTGCCGAAGGAGACATTAATCTTCACAATCTGGAATGTTTTTGTCGCATTTTACCTATAAGTCTTCTGTCCAGACAACAATATCATCCGTATTATTATTATACGAACAGTATCACCAGCCATTATACGAATCCTTTTCCGTATTTTCTTGTAACGCATAATTGTGTCGTTTGTCTGTCGGAAAAAGGGGATTGCGCCATGTTGCTTCGTGATCCGGAACAGGTTGCCTATTACCAGAAATATTTCCGGCAGTTGAAAGACCAGTGCTACAGTCTGATCCAATACACCAGTGATCCGATGGAAATACTTAATTCCTATCAAAAGTGTACAGAACCGGATGGATTCTATATGGTGATGGATCAGCCCTGCTTTGGCCGTTTCTATTCCGAAGAATTTGTGCAGTCTCATATACGAGGGGAGATTCCAGGGTATGAACAGATTTTTCATGCGGCACAGGAACGATTTGCTCTTTTGCGCAGTGTAGACAGTTTTTATACGATATTTTCCATGTCCGGATTGAAACGCTTTATGGCCGATGGCACGCTGGATGATTATCCGGTAGAGTTGGTCATGCCTTTTACTCCGGAGGAGCGAAGAGAATTGATGCTCAAAATGGCAGAGGCTATTGAAGCCGAAGGTTTGGCTGGATGTGTCTTCCGGGAAAATTGTTTTCCGGATTATTTGGCCCTGTGTACAACCGCAGAACACGGAATCGGCTTATTTACGACACGCCAATTTCCATTGGCGGACAGTCTGTGTTCTGTATGGATACGGGAAGCAAATTTATGCCGGGCCTTTCATGGCTGGCTGACCCATTTGCCCGGAAGCAGCCAGACATTGACAACAGGGGAAACCGTGGAAGTTTTGGAAAAACTGGCATTCGGGCGATAGAAGCAGGATCAGATAAGGGGGCGGACATAAAGGATGGAAAGCAAAGAAGATATAAAAAATCAGTTTAATGAATTTGTAAATAAATATCATCAGGATTTTGCAGATAAATCCATTGATTATCTCGGCGTCAACATCTCTGCGGTTCCTGAGGATAAGCCGGTATTCAAAGTTTATTACTCGAATCGGGCCAGCAGGGAAGAATCTCATGCACTCATCGATTTTTTGAAAAAAAATGATATGGTTCGATACGTGACTATGGTCCGGGATAAAGTGATGCCTGACCGAATCAGGTATGATGTTGGGCTGAAGAATCGAACAGACAGTAATATGGTTAAGGTATATGATTGGCTTAGCCTTAATACAGATATATTTAATAGCTGTCGTTCCGAGATTATGGAATTGTCACAAATGAAAGTGACAGAGAAGGACGGATTTGCTTTTGCAGGGCTGTATTTCTTAGGGTTTATAGCTGTAGAAGAACAGATAACGGTGTTAAAATGTCATTATTTTAACAGGATATGTGACAATCCGGATGTTTTACATAAGGGGATTTGTTATGCAGATGATTATTATCTGTCCTATTTAAAAAATAGCAGCATTCGGGTTTTTAAAAGTCTTTCAGAACTGTCTTATCGCATTTTGGAGCATTGTGGCGGGCATTTATGGATGACAGGGGCAGATTATGAGGCGGGTAATTACAGAAAATATAAAATTTATATCAAAAACCCGAAGGATGTCTGGGAAGGTCTGTTGAAAACATTCGATTCGGACCTATTTGTTGATCTGAGGCGTCGGATTGCAGAAGTGATGGCGTGGAACAAAGACCAGAGGGGGTTTTTCTGCGAGGGTATTGCGGTTTGCGAAGATGAATTGGAAGATGTCTCGATTAATTTCTATTTTCGGCAGAAATAAGGAGCTTGAAACAGAATGAAGGCAATTATGCTTATATTGACGGAGAATTGTAATTTAGCTTGCAGGTATTGTTATGAATGCAGCGAGAATCAGAATATGACATTTCAAACTGCAAAAGAAATTATAGATGACGAGATGCAGAATGAAATACAAGAAAAATTTAAAATCTTCTTTTTTGGAGGAGAACCCTTTGTCAATTTTGAAGTGTTAAAACAAATATATGTCTATGCGGAACAATTTTATTCGAATCGTGTTGAGAAATATGCAGTAACAACGAATGGAACATTGGTTCATGGTCCGGTCAGAGAATGGCTGTACGAACACAGAAACAGATTTGAAATTACATTGAGTATTGATGGAACTGCAGATATGCATAACCGAAATCGATTGGATAAATCGGGCAAGGGCTCTTTTGAGCAGATCGATCTGGATTTTTTTTCAAAAAACTGGACGGGCTGCACAGTGAAGATGACCATTTCCCCGGATACACTATTGGATTTTGCGAAGGGGATCCGATATATAGAGGGGCTTGGATTTAGATGCAAGGCGAATTTTGCGTCGGGAGTAGATTTTAAACTGGACGAAAATAAAAATATTATTTTGCAGAACTGCATGGAATTAATAAATTATTATTCATCAAATAATCAGCCGCTTTGTTATATGTTAGACCTGCCACTGCAGTCAATTTTAGTTCCCTTAGATAAAAAATTCAGATACTGCGGCGCTGGCATTGAGAGGCACTGCTATGGAAAGGAAAACCAGGGATGGTATCCATGTCAGGGATTAATGCCAATGTCGGTTAAAAACAGAGAGTCATTATTCAAATATGAGAATTTTTCGAATGGGAATGTGTTGGAAAATTCATTATGCGGCAGCTGCAGTTTTGTGAGAATATGCCGTACCTGCTATGCGATGAATTATCATTCTACGGGAAATGTATATCAACCGGATAAACAGATGTGTATGTTGAATAAGATTTGTATGATTACGAGTGCAAGAATACAATACAACAGATTGAAGAACCGTGGATTCATTGATAAGACAATGGAAGCGGCTATATATATGATTGCAAAAGAGCTAAACGATATATTTATTTAATATAAGTGGATTAGATATGAGGCATAAGTTACTTGCTTTATATAAATAAGTCAAGGGAGGATACGCTAATGTTTACAGTTGAAGAAATCAAAGCAATGGAAACTGCTTCTTCTACAGAAGCTACTTGCACAAACGAGATCTGCAATGCTATGTCTAGTGGCTGTGCATGGGGTTAATTCTTATTTTGCTGTAAAATAAGTGGTGCAACCCAAGAAATGAGGCCTGATTGAGATGGAATTTGTACGTCTCAGTCAGGCCTTTGTTGTAATAAAAAAGTGAATGGAGGATCTCAAAATGACGTATAAAAGAACGCATTTTGTAAAAGATGGCGATGATTGGATTGTTTTTTTCTGTGATACAGTGACATATAAAAGAATCAATAAAAAAGAAAAAGAATGTTACGACTTTATTATGGCCGGGAAATCAAAGGAAGAGTATGATTCGGTCAGCATGGATACAGAGGCGGATTTTTTCGATAAATGTTTAAATGAATTAAGAGAGGATGGAAAAAAATCAGTCCAATTACCCGAAGAAAAAATCAGATTGACATTAAATGTTGCAAATGCATGTAATATGAATTGTGGATATTGTTATGCCAACGGAGGAACATATCATTCACATGAACAATTAATGCCATTGGATGTGGCAAAAAAAGCGATAGATATTTTTGCTGAGCAGTATGGAGAAATCGGGAGTATCAAATTTATTGGCGGAGAACCTTTATTAAATAAAGATGTCGTGTGTGCGTTGTGCGATTATGTTTATGAAAAATTCGGCAATGGAGTGATTCCCTATATGCCTGATTTTATAATAGCCACAAATGGAACGATTCTGGATGATGAAATCATAGCCTATTCCATTAAATATAATTGGAGAGTCGGGCTGAGCTTTGATGGTCCTGAAATGATTCATGACATCGTTCGGAGATTTAGAAATGGGGAAACTACCGTTTCTGTAATAAAGGATAATATAAAAAAATGGAAGCAGGCAACCGGCGGCAAATGCCCAAGCTCTGTCAATGGGTGTTATTCGGGAATCCATCAGCAGCATGAAGTCACGGTAACGGATGCTGTAAAATATATGAAGGAGGAGCTCGGAATTAATAAAGTAAATATTGTTCCGGTAGATGCCAGTAAAGATTCATCATTTGGTCTGGTAGATAATGGCTGCTTTGTGTCGGCGATCAAAGAAATTTTAGACAAATCTTCAGATGATTACCGGAAATTCATATTTACGAAACTGAGAAAGATGGAGAAAGTGCTGAGATCACACCATTCGATGTCTGAACATATATGCAAGGCAGGATTAACGACATTTGGAATTTCTACAACCGGTGTTATTTCTCCATGCCATATGCTAACGGATGAAAATGGGTTTTATATGGGAACGGTTGAA
>DBGCEW010000235.1:0-4117 GCA_048357495.1 Frisingicoccus sp. | reverse complement strand
CATCCTCACCACGAAAAATAATCTCTCCGGCGATTCCGGCATCCTGCACAGGTTCTTCATTTGCCGGATAAGTGATTTCTTCATTGTCGATAAACAGCTTTCCGTTTTCTATCTGAATTTTTTCTCCCGGAAGGCCAACAATACGCAGAACATAATAAACACTCGATTTTGTTTCTCCTGCGCGAACTGCTACCGTATCAAAACGATTCGGCGATGAAATTTTATAAATAAACTGATTAATTTTCAGAATCTCTTCCTCATGAAATGTCGGAGCCATGGAATCATTGGAAATAATCGTTTTCATTCCAAATCCCCGGACATAAGCAATTGCCAGACAGATGACAAGAACCCATCCGATGATAAACATTCCAAAATTCAGCGCACGGGTACCGATTCCAAGTTTTTTTAATTTATTTAACCAGCGCCGCCATTTCCGTTTTGCTTTTTTCATGGTAAGCTCCTTTAAAAACTCAAATTTCCTGTAATTTTAAAAATGGGACAACTACCTAAGTACTTGTCCCAAGAATCTCAATGAATTATTTAACTAATTCTTTAACTTTAGCTTTTTTACCTACTCTGTCTCTTAAGTAGAATAATTTAGCTCTTCTTACTTTACCTCTTCTTACAACTTCAATCTTTTCTACGATTGGAGAATGTAATGGCCATGTTTTTTCTACGCCGATACCGTTGGAATTCTTTCTTACAGTAAATGTTTCACGGTTGCTTCCGTTCTGACGTTTAATCACAGTGCCTTCAAAAACCTGGATTCTTTCACGGTTTCCTTCTTTTACTTTTGCGGATACACGTACAGTATCACCCACGTGGAATTCATCGATTTCTGCTTTTAACTGAGCAGCTTCAATATTCTTAATAATATCGTTCATCTTTGTGAACCTCCTTAAAATTATAAATTCAGCGTTCTTAATACATTCGGTAACAGAGGACCGCCTTTTTTCATACCAAAATACTATATCATACCCTTTGGATTAAATCAAGTTTTTTCTTAGTTTTTCCAAAGTTTTTTTGTCTTCATTTGTCAGTTCTGCTTCATCCAGCAGCTCCGGCCGCCGTTCCAGTGTCCGTTTCAGAGACTGTTCCCTGCGCCACTTTTCAATATTCCCATGATGTCCCGACAAAAGCACCTCCGGCACTTTCTGTCCCAGGAAGGTCTCCGGTCGTGTATACTGGGGATATTCCAGCAAGCCATCCTGAAAAGATTCATATTCTGCCGAAACATCATTGTTCAGAACTCCCGGAATCAAACGGGATATCGAATCAATCATCACCATTGCCGGAAGTTCGCCGCCGGTGAGCACATAATCCCCGATGGAAAGATAATCTGTAACAATTTCATCCAGCACCCGGTCATCAATGCCCTCATAATGACCGCAGAGAAAAACGAGTTCTTCTTCGTTAGACAGTTCCTCGGCAATCGCCTGGCTAAATACCTTTCCCTGAGGTGTCATATAGACCACTCTCGGTTTTTTCTGCATATCCTTGACAATATCCTGATAGCAGTCATAAACAGGACCCGGCTGCATCACCATACCGGCGCCGCCGCCATAGGGATAATCATCCACATGTTTATGCTTATCCGTAGAATAATCCCGGATATTTACAATATTCAGTTCAAATATATTTTTTTCTATGGCCCTTCCCGTAATACTTGTATTCAGTCCATTCCACACCATATCGGGAAAAAGCGTCATTACATGAAATCGCATCTCCACCTCACCTGCGGTTTAAATCCAGAAGGCCCGGAAGCAGATGTACAATGATCTTTCCAGTCTCGGGATGAATTTCCGGCACACACTGTTCGATATACGGAATGAGCACCTCGTCTCCCGCTTCTGTTTTAACGATAAACACATCATTGGCTCCGGTCTGAAGGACATCCGCTAAAACACCAATCCCTTCGCCCTCGTCACTTTCCACCTGAAGGCCAACCAGATCTACAATGAAAAATTCATTTTTCTGTAACTTTACCGCATGTTCCCGGCTGACGAGCAGATCTTTGCCTTTAAAGCCTTCCACATCATTGATCTGGTTCATGGATTTAAATTTTAAAATCGGCATCGTCTTAAAAAATTTACAGCTTTCCACTTCGACCGGAATTTTTTCTTTTCCTGTGTCAATAAAACATTCTTTTAATTTTTTAAAACGGCGAATATCATCCGTTGTCGAATATATTTTCACTTCGCCGCGGATGCCGTGGGTATTTGAAATAACGCCAACGCGTAAATATTTTTCCATTGTTTCCCTTTCCATTTTGAAAAGACCTCAGTTCCAAACGGACTGAGGTCTTTTTAATGTCGAGTTAATTACTGAAGAATTTCAACAATTACTTTTTTATCATCCTTCGATGCGGCAGACTTTACAACAGTACGGATTGCCCGTGCAATTCGTCCCTGTTTACCGATGACTTTGCCCATATCTTCCGGATCTACTTTGAGTTCCAGAACAATCGACTTCGGGTGAACCGTCTCTGTGACGACAACACCTTCCGGATGGTCAACGAGAGCTTTAGCGATAACTTCAACTAATTCTTTCATCCCGGCACCTCCATCTGCAATTATTTTGTAATTCCTGCATTTTTAAATAATTTACTTACAACATCTGTTGGCTGAGCACCTGTGGATAACCATTTCTGTGCTAATTCAGCGTTGATTTTTACTTCGCTTGGTTCTACATTTGGATTGTAAGTACCGATTTCTTCAATGAAACGTCCGTCTCTTGGAGAACGGGAATCAGCGACGATAATTCTATAGAAAGGAGCCTTCTTCTGACCCATTCTTCTTAAACGAATTTTTACTGCCATCTTTTTTCACCTCCTGAAAATTTATCTGTATTTATAAAAAGGAATCTCTCTTCCTGTTTTATCATTAAAAAGGAAATTTAAATCTTCCCCGCTTTGCAGCTTTGCCCGACATCTGCCCTGCAAACTGCTTCATCATTTTTTTCATGCTGTCAAACTGTTTGACCAGTGCATTGACTTCATTGATCGAAACCCCGGCCCCTGCCGCAATACGTTTTTTCCGGCTCATATTCATCAGCTCCGGATTCCCTCTTTCTTCCGGCGTCATGGACAAAATAATGGACTCGGTCCGTTTCATCTGAGCTTCACTTCCACTCAAATCAACATTCTTCATCTGATTTCCCAGTCCCGGAATCATCGAAAGCAAATCCTGAATATTCCCCATGCTTTTGACCTGATTCATGTTCTCAAGAAAATCATCATAGGTAAATTCGGCCCGTTTAAATTTCCGGGTCATTTCTCTGGCCTTGTCCTCATCAATCTGGGCCTCGGCCTTCTCGATCAGGGTCAGCACATCGCCCATCCCCAGAATTCTTGAAGCCATCCGGTCCGGATAAAACTGCTCAAGATCCGAAAGTTTTTCGCCCATACCTACATAAAGAATCGGTTTTCCGATAACAGATCGAATTGAAAGAGCCGCACCGCCCCGGGTATCGCCATCGAGCTTTGTCAGTATGACACCGTCAAGTCCGACCGTCTCATTAAAGGACTTCGCTACATTCACCGCATCCTGACCGGTCATGGCATCAACCACCAGAATCGTTTCATCGATGTCCAGCGCTTCTTTAATATTCTGAAGTTCCGTCATCATATCCTCATCCACATGAAGACGTCCTGCCGTATCCAGAATAACGACATTAAAATCATTTTTCGCCGCATGCTCTACGGAAGCTTTTGCAATATTTACCGGATTCTGATTCTCTCCCATGGAGAACACCGGAACCCCCTGTTTTTCACCGTTCACCTGAAGCTGTTTAATCGCTGCAGGACGGTAGACATCACAGGCAACCAGTAAAGGTTTCCGGCCTTTTTGTTTCATCTTACCGGCAATCTTCGCACAGGTTGTCGTCTTACCGGCACCCTGAAGTCCTGCCATCAGAATGACCGTAATCTCATTGGAGGGTTTTAATGAAATCTCTGTGGTCTCGCTGCCCATGAGGGAAACCATCTCTTCATTAACAATTTTTATAACCATCTGTCCCGGTGTCAGACTGTTCATCACATCCTGACCGACAGCCCGCTCCTGTACAGATTTTATAAACTGTTTAACAACTTTAAAGTTGACATCCGCTTCCAGCAGTG
>DBGCEW010000234.1:0-10255 GCA_048357495.1 Frisingicoccus sp. | reverse complement strand
GATAATATCTTCTACCTTTGCTCTGGTGCGGGCATAAATATGCAGCTCATATCCGGCCTTCATTAAATTTCTTGTCATAGACTTTCCCATAATGCCAAGTCCAACAAATCCTATCTTTTTCATGGTACTTTGCTCCTTTCAGATTTCTTTTGTGTCAATTATAATTCCAGAAAAAATTTTTTCAATACATCATGACTTTAATAACAATACTTGCTGCCACGCCGGCCGCTGCCGCCGTCAGTGCCCCGGCCAATGTCCACCGGGTTTTTGTAATTTTCTGGGACATAAAATACACAGACATTGTATAAATACAGCTTTCCGTACTGCTTAAAATCAGGGCAGAAAGCCATCCATTTCCCGAATCCACCCCGTACTCCGTAAAAATATCCAGCATCAGCCCTGTCGCCGCCGTGGACGAAAAAAGCTTAATAAAGATCAGAGACAGAATTTCCGGCGCCATCGCCAGGGCTTCTGTCACCGGAGCCAGAAGCCGGCCGATATGTTCAAAAATGTCCGATGCCCGCAGAACTCCGACCGCTGTCAGCAGACCGATCAGCGTCGGAAGAATCCCCATCACGGTTTTCAATCCCTCTTTGACGCCCTCTAAAAAAATATCAAAAATATTCAGCCTCATAACAAGGCCAAGGCTCACCACATAAATAATGACCAGAGGAATAATACAGTTCGACAAGAATAATAGAACACTCATGAACGCCTCCCCATAGCCTTAACAAATAAAATTCCGGCGGCTGTGGATACCGTGGTTGCTAAAATCCCCGGAAGAACAATTCCCGTAGGTACCGCCGCCCCAAATTGACTCCGGTAAGCAATAATCGTCATCGGAATAAGCTGTAAGGAGGATACATTAATGACCAGAAAGGTACACATCTCCTGACTGGCTGTTCCCCGAAGCCTTGCCAGCGGATGTCCTTTTGCCCGACGGTCTTCTTCCAGATTTTCCAGTGCTTCCATCGCCGAAAGTCCTGCCGGCGTCGCGGCCCAGCCCAACCCCAGAATATTTGCAGCAAAATTCAGTGATATGTATTTTTCTGCAGGATTCCCCCGGGGAATGTCCGGAAACAGGAAATGAATCAATCCCTTCATTTTTTCTGTGAGTATATCCAACAGCCCTTCAGCTTCTGCCAAACGCATAATCCCACTCCACATGGCGACCACGCCGGCCATGCCGATCGCATAATTTACGCCGTTTTTTGCAGATTCCACCAGTGCGGTGGAAATCTCTGCTGCCTTTCCGGTAATCATCCCCACACCGATGCCAATGACGAGCATCCATCCCCAAATCTTATTCAAAAGCCTCACCCACATCTGGAATTAATTCCATATATATGGAGAAGCCCCGGAAAATATTCAGACTTGCTTATTTATCCTGAAGCAGATATTGATAAACATCCCTCTTTGTGATTCCCCGGTCCGAAGCCACCGATTTCATCGCCTCTTTTTTTGTCTGACCCTTAGCCAGATACAATGCCATATGGTCCTCAATCGTCATGGATTCCCATGCCGCCTGACGTTCTTCTTCCAGTATTTTTTCATCGGCCCCCTCAAGGACAAGCACATATTCCCCTCTGGCATCATTGGTCCCATACCATTCAATGGCCTCATCCAAGGTTGTCAGCCAGGTTTTTTCATGGCGCTTCGTTAATTCTTTACAGATGGTAATCCGTCGGTTGCCTGCAAATTCCCGAAGCACTTTCAATGTTTTCAGCAGCCGGTGGGGCGCTTCATAAAATACCGTTGTCCGGGTTTCCACCTTCAGGCGCTCCAAAACCGTCTCCCGCTCCTTTTTATCCGTTGGAAGAAATGCCTCAAAGCAAAATCTCCGGGTGGACCGCCCCGACATGGTCAGGGCTGTAATACAGGCTGCCGGTCCGGGCAGGGATGTTACTTCAATCCCTGCCTCATGACAGAATTTCACCAGTTCTTCTCCCGGGTCCGAAATCCCCGGAGTTCCGGCGTCTGTCACCAGTGCAATATTCCTTCCTCCCTTTAAATCCTCCACAAGAATCCGGGCCTTTTCAATTTTATTAAACTCATGATAGCTTGTCATAGGTGTTTTTATATCAAAATGATTCAGCAGCTTAATCGTATGCCGGGTATCCTCCGCCGCAATCACATCCACAGACCGCAGAGTCTCCAGCACGCGGAATGTTATATCTTCCAGATTGCCAATGGGTGTTGCACATAAATATAATTTGCCTGACATAGACTTTCCTCCTCAATATCCGTAAATATCATAAATAACATCATGATACACACCGGGTTCTTTATAAACAATCAGCGGCTCTTCCACTTTAATCATCGATTTTCCGCCCCGGACAGCCTCGATCATAACCATATTCGGCTCCTTATCCACAAAGGGATACACCAGCTTCATCCGTTTCGGCTCCAGCTTATAAGCTGTCAGCACCTGAAAGATTTCGACCAGACGAAAAGGCCTGTGAATCAGATAAAACCGGCCCCCCGGCCGGAGAAGCCGGCTTGTTTCCCGGACCAGATCCTCCAGCGAGCAGAGGATTTCGTGGCGGGCAATGGCTTTCGGAGCCTCCGGATTCTGAATGCCATGAAGGTGATTCATGTACGGGGGATTGGATGTAATGACATCAAAGGATGCCTTTGGAAATAATTCCGAAGCTGTTTTTATATCCCCCGTCACAATATCCACTTTCGCCTCCAAATGATTATAAGCGACACTCCGCCGCGCCATGTCTGCGCTCTCTTCCTGAATCTCCAGTCCGGTAAAATGAGCACCCTGGGTTTTTGCCTCGAGAAGAATGGGAATAATTCCCGTCCCCGTCCCCATATCCAGCGCCCGTTCTCCCGGTTTCACCTGGGTAAACCCCGACAAAAGAACCGCGTCCATACCAAAGCAGAATTTATTGGGGTTCTGAATAATTTTATAGCCATTCCGTTCCAAATCATCCAGACGCTCGTCTTGTTTTAAGTCTACCATTCCTTTTCTCCTGTTAAAAAATTAAAGGACATCCCATGACCGATGGGATATCCTTTTGGTTACACTTGTTACACTATAATGCTGAACCGCTGTCCCGCTTTTCCATCGCCTCTAAATGCTTTAATTCGGCATCATTAATATTCAAACGTTCTCTTTTCCGTTTTGGACGGAATTTCAGCTGGGCCACCGGATACTCCTTGATCTCTTTACTGTCATTCTCCGTTGTTACCACAATCTTGACCATCTGCCGAAGCACATTCACAGCAGAAACCTCACCTTTAAAACCGTCAAATGTCGTTACCCGGTCCCCGATTGCCGGAAGTTTACTGTTCAGATATTCATAGGTTTCTTCCTCATTCTTCAGACAGCACATCAGGCGCCCGCAGACTCCGGAAATCTTCGTCGGATTCAGGGACAGATTCTGTTCCTTCGCCATCTTGATCGACACCGGTGCAAACTCGGATAAATGGGAATGACAGCACAAACACCGTCCGCAGATACCGATTCCTCCGAGAATCTTCGTCTCATCCCGGACACCAATCTGCCGAAGCTCGATCCGTGTCTTAAAGACGGATGCCAGATCCTTTACCAGTTCGCGGAAATCGATTCTGCCATCGGCGGTAAAATAGAACAAAACTTTATTATTATCAAAGGTATATTCCGCATCGATCAGTTTCATTTCCAACTGATGCTTTGCTATTTTCTCCAGACAGATATCAAAAGCCGTCTTTTCCTTTTCTTTATTTTTGTATTCAATTTCATCATCTTCCGGTGTGGCCACGCGAATCACCGGCTTTAAAGGCTGAATCACCTTTTCATCTTCGATCTCCCGGGGACCTGTCAGAACCAGTCCGTATTCAATCCCCCGGGCGGTTTCTACAATAACATGCTGACCGACTTCTATATCAAAATCCAGCGGATCAAAATAATAAATTTTCCCCGCCTGACGGAATCTCACGCCAATTACTTTTATCATCTTATTAATTCTCCTTCATTGCGAGCAGCAGCATTTCCATGGCAATATCAAAATTCACATTGGCTGCCAGCCGGGCTTTGGCCTTTTCCAGTGACTCGATAATCTCATTAATCCCTTCATAGGAAGAACGCTTCGCCTGATCCATCAGCGCCCGGTACTCGTCTTTATATACAATAGTATTCGCATCCTTCGTTACTTTCAGAATCAGCACATCCCGGTACCATACCGTCATCATATCAATAACATCATTAATATCCGTTTTATAGGCGCTGAGATGTCTGACCGTATCGATCACCTCATAAATGTCCATATCATGAATATTCTTTACAATATTAAGCACATGATACTGGAGATCATTAAAATCCTCCGATGAAGCCATGGCTATCGCCCTGCCAATCACACCCTGAGAAAAGGTAGCACAGATATGGGCCTTGTAATCCGGCACATTAAATTCTTTCTCCAGATAGGAGACAATCTTATCCGTGTCCACCGGTTTCAGATGAAACACAATACACCGGGACAAAATGGTTGGCAGCATCGCTTCCAGATTGTTTGTCAAAAGCATAATGATGCCATAGGCCGGCGGCTCCTCAATGGTCTTTAACAAAGCGTTCTGAGCCTGCTCATTCATCTTCTCAGCCTCATCGACAATATATATTTTATATTTACTGCTATAAGGTTTGATCGCCATATCGCCGTTAATCTGTGTCCGCACATCATCGACACTGATCGTTGCCGGTTTCTCATGGGTAAGCCACTTCACATCCGGCTGATTTCCCGTATCCATCTGATGACATGAACGGCACATATCACAGGAATCCCCATATCCGGCTTCACATTCCAGCGCTTTGGCAAAAGCTCTGGCCAGCATATTTTTACCGCTGCCGTTGGGCCCTTCAAAAATATAGGCATGGGATATTTTTTTATTTTTCAAGGCCGTCGACATATGCTGTATAATCTGTTCATGACCTATAATATTTTTAAAGTTTGACACAGAGTGTCACCTCCTGATTTTAGTTACAAAAACGTATACAGTTCTAGTATAACACATTTTCCCGCATTTTCACAATATCTGTCCGTATACGATTCAGACATGTTTCCATGTCAATATTTTCATAAATCTGATGAATACCGCAGGCTTTCAGCCTTTCTCCGGAAAAATCCTCCGTATCTGCCAGAAAACGGCGGCACAATTCCGCATACTTCGGCCGGGCCTGCTGCCGTTCTCTCTCAAGGGCCCGTGAAAGCCGGAGTCCGTCCTCTACCTCGATATAAATCGGAACAACATGGGCCTCACCAAAATAATTCCGGATCTGCATATAGGATTCCAGGGTACCGATAATCACAGAGTCCTTTTCCCCGGAAAAATCAATCTGTCCGTCATTGACCATAAAATAACTCCATACTCCATGGATGGTATGATAATTCCGGCATTCGATCACCTGTCCGCGGACAGAGAAAGCTTCCAGTGTCTCTCTGGATACGAAATAATATTCCTCCCCGTCCTTTTCCCCTTCCCGCATAGGACGGGTCGTATAGGACACGATCGTTTTCAGCCCCAGGCTTTCGTCCCGGACAAGATGCTTAAATATTGTATCCTTTCCGGACGCACTTTTTCCCATAATACAAAATAATTTTGACATCGCTCTACAATTCCTTTTCACCTTGCAGGATATATGCCCCTCCGGACACCGCCTGTGTTAAATTTCAACACGAAGCACCCCAACTTCCTTTTCCGCCTTAAAATATGCACCGTGAACTTCCAGTCCCTGATCCATAGAGTCCTTTATTTTCCTTATATGATCCATCTGTATCACTTCTCCAGGAACAAGCAGCGGCACTCCCGGCGGATACAGATAAATATAGTCCCCGATAATCCGCCCTGCTGCCTGGTCAAGACCGACATTTTCCAAAGGCAGCCCTGCTGCCTCATGCATCTCCAGAGCCCGCTCTGAAGACTGCAGCCTTTCAATCCTCCGATGCCCGGCTGCCGTTCCGGCATCCTGTCTGTCAATATTTTCCAGGGCTCCGGCCAAACGCTCCAATCCGTCTTTTCCGTCTCCTATGGTGGTCATTGCCAGAACGTATCCGGCAGAAACCATTTCCATCTGTAACTGATAACGATCACGCAGGGTGTCATATAACCGGCGTCCGGTCATCTGTGCAGAATGCACGGAAATTACCAGTTTCCCCCAGTCATATATTTCCCCGGGTTCATAGACATAAAGATGTTTCAGCCCCTTTAACTGTTCCCGCAGAGCCATGACCCGCTCCTTATACCCTTTAAAGGCATCGGCTCCCTCATTTTCAATCCAGTCCAGACATCGACTGATGGATGCCATCAACACATAGGAAGGACTGGACGTCTGATAAACTGCCAGCATCCGGCGGATACGCGCCTTTGATATAAGCCCGCCGTTCAGGTGGATCAGCGCCGTCTGCGTCAATGCGGGCATGGTCTTATGTAAGCTTTGTATCACCACGTCCGCTCCCTGACTGACGCTGTCGGGAATGCCGATCCATCTCAGATGGGCCCCATGGGCTTCATCCACAATACAGGGAATACCTCTGGCATGGGCAGCTTCACAGATTCCCTTCACATCGGACAGCAGACCTTCATAGGTCGGTGATGTAAAAATGACTGCCCGGATATCCGGATATGCCTCCAGCATCTCCTCGACCTGCTCCCGGGTAATCCCATAATAGATACCCAGCTCCTGATTTAATTCCGGCCACAGGTACACCGGGAGAAGTCCGTTAAGCTCTATCCCGTGATACACACTGGTATGACAGTTTCGGGCCACAAGCACCCGGTCGCCCCGACGGGTCACTCCGGCAATGGCCGATAAAATCCCCCCTGTACTTCCATTCACCATAAAATGGCTCTCCTCCGCACCATAGAGGGCAGCAGCCCGTTCCTGTTCCTCCTTCAATATACCGGACGCATCATGAAGATTATCGAAGCCGTCAATCTCTGTCAGATCAAAGCTGTAAGGGTTTTCCATAAACATCATCTGCCGTTTATGACCGGGCATATGAAATGGATATGCCCGGCTTTGACTATATTCGATCAGTTTTTCATACAGTTTTTCCAAATTACTCTTTTCCTTTTAAAATACTCCGCGCCACAGCCAGACCATTGGCTGATGCCTGCTGCAGTCCGCGGGTCACCGATGCACCGTCGCCCATCGCGCGAAGCCCCTGAATATTGGTTTCAAAATCCTCATTTACCAATACCTTATTCGAATAGAATTTGACTTCAACACCATATAACAAGGTTTCTTCGCTGGCAATTCCCGGCGTCACCTTATCCAGCGCCTCGATCATTTCTGCAATATCGACCATAATCCGATGGGGAAATACCAGAGACAGATCTCCCGGAACCGCATCCTTCAGAGTGGCCGTAATATTATTCCGAATCATACGTTCTTCCGTTGTCCGCCGTCCCCTGCGGAAATCGCCATAACGCTGTACGAGAATCTTCCCATCGCAGAGCATATTTCCAAGCTGGGCGATATGCTTTCCATATTCAATCGGAGATTTAAACGGTGAGGTAAAGTTCTTCGAAACAAGAATCGCAAAATTCGTATTCTTTGTCTTCAAATCCTGAGACTTATAGGCATGTCCGTTAACGACTGCCAGCCCTTCATCATAATATTCTGTCGCCACCTCTCCCGATGGATTCGTACAGAAAACACGGACCTTGTCATCAAATGTCGGTGTATAATAAACCAGCTTGGCTTCATAAAGCTTTTCATTTAATTCCTTCATCACTTCATCCCGGACTTCCACACGGACACCAACATCGACCGTACCAACCCGTGTATGAATATCATGGGCTTTGCATATATGGGAAAACCACTCGGAGCCTTCCCGTCCAACGCCGGCCACAATTTCATCGGCATAAATGCTTTCATTTTTATCGGTAATAACCCCTTTAGCCCTGCCGTCTTCAATAATAATATCCTGAACCATGGTCATGAACTGAATATGAACACCGGATGCCATTAAATGCTCCTGAAGCCGTGTATAGATCTTATAGCCTTCCTCCGTTCCCAGATGACGGATCGGGCATTCGATCAGCTTTAAATTGGCCCGGATCGCCTTTGTGCGAATCCGTTCAATAGACGCATAATCTTCCAGACCATAAACCTTTTTATCCGCCCCAAAATCCAGATAAATCTGATCCGCCTCATTTAATAACTGTTCCGTCCGCTCATAACCGAGAATCTCCGGCAGATTTCCGCCAACATCCGGGGACAGCGATAATTTTCCATCAGAAAAAGCGCCGGCGCCGGCAAAGCCTGTCGTAATCGAACACGGCTTGCAGCCGACACATTTCTTTGTTGTACGCTTCGGGCAGTTTCTGTTTTCAATTGCCCGGCCCTTTTCAATCATCAAAATCTTCAGCTCTGAATTCTTCCGGATCAACTCATAGGCACAAAAGATACCGGATGGTCCGGCACCAATAATAATCACATCATATTTCATACCACCACACCCCTCTGTCCATGGATAACGTCCTTTGCAAACACTGTAATCATACCATAGATGCTTTTCTTTGGCAATGAAATGCCCCTCCGAATCCCTGATAAGGTATGATTCCCTGCATATAATTATTCCTGAAAATGATCACCAATAAAAACTTTTTCAGAAAAAAACACCGGAAGATTTCTTTTATCCCACCGGTGTTTCCTCTATAATCATCATCGTCATATTTTATGCGTCATCATCCTCCGTAAACTTGAAATTAAATAAAATAGCATGCATTAATTCTCTTTCCAGAGTACGCTTCATATCTTCATCAATCCGACTTCCCACCCTGTCGCCGCCATCATAATAAGGTTTCCGGCAAAGGCTGGAAATGTAGGCACCATAATGCTTTAATACCTGCTGCATAGCAATCACATCGCCCCGTGTTGCCGCCTCGATCACAGAATATGGCAACAGCTGTGTTCCGCCCGTTTTCACCCTGCTTATTCCTCCCTCCTTTGTGTAACTATTATCCCTCGAGTTCCTCCTGCATCACCCTTCGCATTTGCTTTATGGCTCTGCTTTTATATCGGGCAACGGTCCTTTCTGTAAGGTTATAAAATTCCGCAATATCCCTGTTTTTGAATCCCAGGAAATAATATAATAAAATAATCTCCCGATCACATTCACTCAACTGTTCAATCCCAGTTGCTAAAAGTTCATTCTCTACTTCCACCTGAAATGTTCCGACTGTAAAATGGTATCTTACATCGGAATACTGATTTATCTGATACAGTTTCTCCTCATCCTCTCTGGACAACGAGGAAAACGAAATTTCCCGTTCACGCTGCCGGCTCCGCTCATTATAACAGTCGATTGCCGTATATTTTAACACAGTTTTACAAAAAGCGGCAAATTGATATGCTACTTTTGTTTCATAATTATCGATTCTTATGTCCTCCTGTTTATTTTTTCATTCAATCCTCTATCGGATGTGCTCCAAACCGCCATCAAAAATAGATGGTAAGGTCTGATCCATGCTATACAGCAGACTATAGCCAATGCCGGACAGACCCGTCATCAGTCCATAATCGTATTGTTCATAGAGAATTCCCGATGTGCGGTCTCCATCACACACCGCTTGTAATATTTCCAGCACTCTGTCCTTCATGGTTCCCAGAGAATCTTCCCAGCTTTTCTCACCCAGCATATTGCCCAGCATCAGGTTTCCAAGATTCCCATGACACATCCCCATCTCCTTTCGGACAGAAATGCCCGGAATATCCCCTCCTAATCTCTGAATGTCTTTTCTCAGCATATCCTTCTGCTTTCCATGAAAATAGGGTTCAGACAACATCCGTGAAAGTAAAATTCCCCCGGTACCATGACACCACTTAAAATCATTGATGTAGATTTCTTCATCGCTTCTCAAATCCAGCCATCCGCCCTGATCACTCTGATACAGGGTCTTTTCATACTGAAATGCCTGATAGGCGAGCTTCAGATATTTTTCATCATCAACATAGGCGGATAATCGGGCCAAAGCATACATAATCCCTGCATTTCCATGGGAGAAGCCTGCCAGCAGAGCGCCATTGCCGGAATTTTTCCATCCAATCCCCTTCCCCGAAGGAACGGCCTGACGGATCAAAACCTCCGCAGCCCTTTTGGCTGTTTCCAGATACTTTTCTGCCCCCGTCATATCATACAGATTCAGGAACACAAGAATAGCTCCCCCATTTCCACTGATAATATCAAAATTCCTGTCCGCATCTAAAACCTTATCAACGATTTCACTGTGTTTTTCCGCATATTCCAGAAAAACCGGTGTGCCT
>DBGCEW010000233.1:0-10686 GCA_048357495.1 Frisingicoccus sp. | reverse complement strand
ACCTTTGGAAATACCGGAGATAATGAGGACAGCCTGTATGAGGACACGCTTTTCGATTCTATTCTGAACTGCGATGCCCTGATTATCGATGACCTTGGCACGGAAACGGTGAACAACTTTACCGTCTCCCAGCTTTTTCTCTGCCTGAACCATCGGCAGCAGTACCGGAAATCAACCATTATTTCAACGAACCTTCCGGTGGAAGCGATTCAGGATATATACAGTGAACGTATTTTTTCAAGAATTATCAGCTACTACGATATTTTTCTGATTATCGGTGACGATATACGTTACCGTATTGCACGAGGCCGTTAATCGCTTCTCACAAAATTCAACGAGTTTCGACAAAATTCTTGACAATGAAGGACGGTATAGTCCATAATGATTACTTGGACATAAAATCCTTTTTTACAAAGGATGCTTGCATAAAAATAACTTTATTAACCAAATTAATGAATGTACGGAGGTAAGACATGGATCAGCTGAACATCGATTTTAAAGAAAGTATCCCTGTAGGCCAGTTAGGAATTATTCCTCTGGAAAGCAGCCGGGAACTGGGGCAGAAAGTAAACGAATACATTATTTCCTGGCGTAATGAAAGACAGAGTACGAATCAGGGAAATATCCTTTTTGAAAATTACAAAAAAGATAACTACATCATTGACGCCAAATGTTCCCGTTTCGGTTCCGGTGAGGCAAAGGGTACCATTTATGAATCCATTCGAGGCAAAGACCTGTATTTCATCGTTGACGTGACAAACTATAATGTTAAATACAAATTATGCGGATATGAAAACCGCATGTCACCGGATGATCACTACTCAGATTTAAAACGTCTCATTGCTGCTGCAGCAGGCAAGGCACGCCGTATCAACGTTATTATGCCTTTCCTCTATGAAAGCCGCCAGCATAAACGTACATCCCGTGAATCTCTGGACTGCGCTGTCGCTCTTCAGGAATTAAAGAGCATTGGTGTGGATAACATCATCACCTTTGATGCCCATGACCCTCGTGTGCAGAATGCGATCCCTCTGAGCGGTTTTGAAAGCATTCAGCCAAACTACCAGTTTATCAAAGCACTTTTCAACTCGGTTGACGATCTCATCGTAGACAGTGATCACATGATGATGATCAGCCCGGATGAAGGCGCAATGACCCGTGTTGTATACTATGCCAACGTTCTCGGCATTGATATGGGTATGTTCTATAAACGCCGCGACTATTCCCAGGTTGTTAACGGACGTAATCCGATTGTTGCTCACGAATTCCTCGGTGCATCCGTGGAAGGTAAAGATGTGATCATCATCGATGATATGATTTCCTCCGGTGAAAGTATGCTGGATACAGCCAGAGAGCTGAAGAAGCGCAAAGCAAAACGTGTTTTTGTTGCTTCAACCTTCGGTCTTTTCACCAATGGTCTGGATGCCTTTGACAAGGCTTACGAAGAAGGCATTATCAGTAAAATCCTGACAACAAACTGTATCTATCAGACACCGGAATTACTGTCCAAACCATATTATGTCAATGTCGATATGAGCAAATACGTAGCTCTGTTAATTGAATCTCTGAATCACGACCGTTCCATCAGTGATTTACTCGATCCATCCGATAAGATTCACCGTTTATTAAAAAAATATAACAGTCGTTAATTTTCTATAATGAAAGCCAGGGAAGCCCCTGCTGTGGTATTTGTAAGTCACAGCAGGGGCTTCCCCCTTTTTCATCCTCTATAAATATTTACGCCGATAAATACACCGGATTATATGGAATACCCAGACGTTCCATTGCATCCATCTCCCGATGCTGACAGGTAAAAATAATCACCTGAGGCAAATTCTGTTTCGCAAGCCACGACAGCGTCCGGGCCAGACGTCGGTCATCATAAAAAACAAAGCTGTCATCAAAGAATACCGGCACACTGCCTTCCGGAAACAGAAGTTTTACCATCGCCAGCCGCAAAGCCAGATACAACTGCTCCTTTGTTCCCGTACTGAGCTGGTGTGCTTCTGCAAATTGCAGCCCCGTATCCACTTTCATATTCAGCCCATTATCCACAACAACACTTTCGTACTTGCCTCCGGTCAGTTCCCACATCATACGTGAAACCTCCTGATTCAGAGCCGGTCCAAAGCCGGAATGAATTTCTTCGGACAAATTCCTGATGATTTCCATACATTCATCAATAATCTCAATCTCTTTCCGGTCATCTCCGGCCTCTTGGGACAGGGTTTGTATCATTTCCTCCAGAGCCTCTGCCTCTTCTTCCTTCCGGTCCAGCATTTCCTTCTGCACCATTAGACGTTCCAGAGATTTTGTCAGATGTTCCTCCTGCTGCCGAAGTTCTTCCAGCCGTTCTTCTTCATCCCCGATATCTGTTTCCAGCGAGATATCCTCTCCGTATTTCTCAAGATAGGGCTGAAGCGGAATTTGAAGCTTTTCATACTGCTCTTTGAGCGCCCTCAATTCCCTCTGCAATTCTTTTAATGACCCCCGGTTTCCTCCGCCAAACATATGCTGTTCCATTAAATCATGGATTTCGTCCAGTTCCCGCTTGCTTTCACTGACTTTGTGTCCCATCCTACGCCGCCCGCTCTGCAAAACGATACCTGTAACTGCCAGCACGATCACCAGCAAAAGAAGAATCCCAATCCGTGCTATAAATCCACTCTTCAAAAAGAATACGCCGATTACCGGAATAAGACCGAACATCATCACCGAAAACAGAATCGCAATATTTCGTCCCATAAGCTGTTCATACCGGTCTGAAATGTCATCATAGGTCTCATTGGCCTCATCCCATCGTTGCTTCATTGAATCAAAATCATCTTCGGATGACTGCTGTTTTAACGCCTCATAGGCTGTTTTTTTCTGCTGGTATTGAGACGCAATGTGATTATTTTCTTCAATCAGGCGAATGGCTTCCATCCGCTCTTTCTGTTCTTTTCTCCGGTTTTCCCTGCCGGACACCCGTTCGGATTCCATCTGCTCCCGGATTTTCTGAAGCTGTTCCTGCTGCTGCTCCATTTCCCTCAAGAGCTGCTTTTTCTCCTCTTCCGACACCTTCAGATGCTCTGCCTGGGATTTCAATGACTGAATCTGCCGCTCCGGACTCTTATCCGCCTGGGATTTCCGTTCTTTTCTCAGGTAATCCAGCGTCTGCTGCAAATCAATATCCTCATTTTTAGTTCTTTTTATATTTGCCATATAAGCCTGAAGGGACAATCCAAAACGGCTGTCGATTTCATTTTCAAGCTGACCGATACTCAGCGCATTTTTATAATTCGCCCGGGTCATCCCTTCGATCAGGCTGTCAATCTGTCCTCCCGGCAGGAGAATCTCCCTGCCGGTACTTAACTGCTCTACTTTAAAAAACTCATCCTCTTTATAAAAATTTCTGATGAGGCGGTAACGTTCGCCATCATGAGCAATAATCATAGAGCCTTCATAGTTTTTTCCCTGGGACCATGGTTGAAATCTGGAATAGTCGTCTTTTCTGGCAGCCTTTCCCCGAAGGCGTTCCACACCGAAAAGCATTGCCTGAATAAACTGATGCAGTGTCGTTTTTCCCGATTCATTTTCACCGTAAACAATATTTATTCCGGGCCGGAGTCCGATCTGCTGATTATGGAAAGAACCAAAATGGGTTAAATTTAATGCTTCAATATTCATCCCTGATTTCCACTCCTTCCATAATACATGGCCTGAAGACCATAGCTTAAAATCTTCCCTCTGCGTGCCTCATCCATCGGCATCTGATACACCTTTTTAATAAATAACCCGATAAGATTGTCCGCATTATCATTGTAAATCCGCTCAAAATCAAACCAGGGCAGTGTTTCATCCTTCACAGAAACCACATTTTCCTGATGGCCCAGCCGTTCGGTATCATATACGATATCCGCGTCTCTGTAACCTTTCAGGATCACATTATAAAGATTTTCCGGCCCCTCAATCTGAATTTGCTGGCTCAGCCAGTTTTCCATTTCTCCGCCGGTCATATCCGTATCCGATTCCAGTATCAGATCCTTATACTCCCTGCAGGCCGCCGGACAGAATTGAATCCGCGTTCCCTCCTCAGTTATTTCTCCGTAGATATAACCATGGGCCCCCGTATCCAGACGGTCAATCGGTTCCAGTGCCCCGGCATAGGCCATGCCGCCGCTGATAATTTCCGGTTTGTGGATATGTCCCAGAGCAACATAATCAAATCCGGCAGCCATAAGCTGTTTTTTCTGTATTGGCACATGCTTCTCATCACCGCCATGGGCCAGCAAAATATGGTATCCGGGCTGTTCCACAGGAAATACCCCATCATAAAGCGGCGTCCGGATTTCCCTGTGTTCGTAACTGAGTCCGTAGATCCATGTATGGATATCTTCCAGATAAAAGCGATCCATCGCCTCCCTGTCAAAAAAGTGAACATTTTCCGCCCACTGAAAACCTCTGTAGTTGGAGCCTTCGCCAATAAAATCATGGTTTCCTGCCATCATCACCACCTTCGCCGGTGCCGCACTCTCCAGACGGTAATTCAGCTCTTTTAAGTCGCGTTTTAACGGTGGACGATGAAAAATATCCCCTGCAATAAGAATCAGATCAATCCCCTGTTTTCCCGCTTCCTCAAGAAGACGGTAAAAAGTTGATTCTATCTCTTCCGAACGCTTCTCCGCCCACGGTCTTCCCCGGTCCGGCACAGCCCCCAGATGAATGTCCGCCATATGTATAAACCGCATTTTCATACATCCTTTCTGTCAAGTCCCTGTTTACTCAAATAAACTGTCATCTCTGTGCCTGCCATCAAACAGGTGATAATAATTCAAAATCCGGTAATCACTCAGACGCTCGCCGCTGACCTCCGGTGCCATCACCTGAACCAGGTTTGACCACCAGTCACCTTCGGCAGTCATATAGGCATTGGCCGTAATCACCGGATAGCTCTGGGAAAGCGCCTTCAGATAATTCTGCCACGAACTTAATGGCAGCCCCGCCTTGTCCATCAGCAACGCCCCCAGATAATTCAGGCTTGTTGCCTCTACATATTCTTCCTCAATATCATAATTGGCCCATAAAACAAAAGGCACTTCATAACGCTTTTCTTCAGACTCCACCAGCGGATCATCCATATTGGTTTCTCCGTTCATCGTATAAATCGGTTTTACGACCCAGTCTGCCGGCTGATGATCTCCAAACATAAGAATCACCGTAGGTTCATCCACATTGGAAAAATATTCCACAAGCTTTTCAAAGGCCCCATCCGAGACCTTGATCAGAGACAGGTACCTCTCCAGAAGCACATCCCTCTGCTCGCCATAAACTTCCACATCCGGTACAAAGTTCTCATATTCTTTACTGTAACTGCTGTGATTCTGCATCGTCACATCAAAGACAAACATGGGCTCTCCTTCGGCTTTTTCATTATAAATATCCACGATTTTCTGATATGTTGCCAAATCTGTTGTATATTCTCTTAAAATCGGAGCATCTTTAAAGCTTTCCTTAAAATAGCAGGCATCCATGCCAAAATAATTGTATATATTTTTCCGGTTCCACCCATTTGCCCGGTAAGGATGAATAAATGACGTTGTATAGCCCATATTGTTAAACTGGCTCACCAATGTCGGCATTTCTCCGCGAATATACTGCTGATAGGGAATCGATCCCACCGGCAGATATGCCATCGAATCCCCGGTCAGAAATTCAAACTCTGAGTTTGCTGTATTTCCGCCCTTTACAGAAACATAAGCATTTCCCTTCACCGTATTTTCCGTCAGAGAGCGGATAAATGGCATATAATCCACATTCGTTTCAAATTCTCCGAGCACTGCCGGATCCGAAAAAGCTTCGTTCATAACAACAATCACATTCGGTTTCTGCTCCGGAAGCTCTCTTTCCTCCGAGGCATATCTTTTAAGAATCTCTTCCGCTTTTTCCGGACTGTAATTGCCCGGCTTTGAAATTTTAAGATACTGCATATTTGAAATGAAACTGGCAGCCAATCCATTTAACTGGTAGTAGGCATTCGGTGTAAAAAGATATTCATAAAAACCAACAGCTTCGTGTACAGCGCTGGTCTGCACGGATGTTCCATAAAGGGTCATCCCCAGCACTGCGAGCAGCGCTGACAGCAAATGATACTGACGGTTTTTGATTTCCAGCTTCCACCGGGTAAAAAGTCCCACAATGATGAGCAGAAAAAATCCCGCTAAAATCATCCGGGTATCCTGATCCAGATGGTAATCATAATTTTCCGAAACGCTGGCCGCCGTCTTTATTGAAAAGATATCCCATGGATATACCGGTACGGACCGGAACTGGATTACATAATAATTAATAAGCCCTGCAATCATAATGCAAAGACTTCCAAAACTGATACTTACCCAGCTTCGTTTGGATATGACAAAAATCAATCCATAAAATAAATAATAAAAAATCAAATTCAAAAGAATCAGCGGCCACTCCATATCCTCCGCCACGGAATGGGTAAGCGATTCCAAAAGAAAAAAGCTTACGGCCGGAGTCCCTATCCCCCAGATTATACCAAGGCGTTTTAAAAATCCCTTCTTCTTAAACATATGTAACTTCCACCTTTAATAAATAAGAGGCTGCAAAACAAAGCAGCCTCTTCTCTCATTTCATTTTCTGCCATTAAATATCGCAGTTTTTCACAGTTCTCGGGAATGGAATGACGTCACGAATGTTCGCCATACCTGTCAGGTACATCACGCAGCGTTCAAATCCGAGACCGAAGCCGGCATGACGGGCAGAACCGTAACGGCGTAAATCCAGATAAAAGCCGTAATCTTCTGTCTTTAATCCCAGCTCGTTCATTCTCTGCACAAGCACATCGTAGTCATCCTCTCTCTGGCTTCCTCCGACAATCTCACCGATGCCCGGAACGAGTAAATCCATCGCTGCAACTGTCTTTCCATCCGGATTCAGTTTCATATAGAACGCTTTGATTTCCTTCGGATAATCGGTGACAAATACCGGACGTTTGAAGATTTTTTCCGTCAGATAACGTTCATGCTCTGTCTGTAAATCAATGCCCCACTGAACCTTATAGTCAAATTTATCATTATGCTTTTCCAGAAGTTCGACCGCTTCCGTATAAGTCACACGGCCAAAATCCGAAGTCGCCACATGTTTCAGACGTTCAATAAGTCCTTTATCCACAAACTGGTTGAAGAATGCCATTTCCTCCGGTGCATTTTCCAGTACATAATTGATCACATATTTCAGCATGGCCTCTGCCAGTTCCATGTTATCCTGTAAGTCTGCAAAAACGATTTCCGGCTCGATCATCCAGAACTCTGCCGCATGACGGGTTGTATTGGAATTTTCAGCCCGGAAGGTTGGTCCGAATGTATAAATATTTTTAAATGCCATGGCAAAGGTTTCGCCATTTAACTGACCGCTGACGGTCAGGTTGGTTTCCTTTCCGAAGAAGTCTTTGGAATAATCAATATTTCCTTCGGCATCCGTAGGGATATTCGCAGGATCCAGCGTCGTCACACGGAACATCTCGCCTGCCCCTTCACAGTCACTGCCTGTAATCAGTGGCGTGTGTACATAAACGAAATCTCTCTCCTGGAAAAATTTGTGAATCGCATAAGCAATCAGTGAACGCACACGAAATACGGCCTGAAAAGTATTCGTCCGGGGACGCAGATGGGACATCGTCCGAAGGTATTCAAAGCTGTGACGTTTCGGCTGAATCGGATAATCCGGTGTAGACTGTCCTTCAACGGTGACTTTCTGGGCCTGAATTTCAAAAGGCTGTTTGGCGTTCGGTGTGGCAACCAGTGTTCCCTCAACAATGACTGCTGCGCCCACGTTCAGCTTACAGATATCCTGGAAATTATCCATCGTTTCATTAAATACGACCTGAAGGGTCTGAAAATATGTTCCGTCATTAATCACAAGAAAACCGAAAGTTTTAGAATCTCTTAAATTTCGTACCCAGCCGCCAATCCGCACTGTCCGGTCTATATATGCTTCAGAATTTCTATATAATTCTTTCACTGATGTAAGTTCCATGATATCTATACCTCCAATTAATCTTTTACATTTTCTCAAGTGTTCCTATTATACCGTATAATTTCTTTTTCGTAAAGGTTATTAAATCATCGCTTCCGGGAAAACTGATAAAAATCGGCAAAAACCCTGCGCCGGGATGGAAATCTGGACTTTCCTCCCATTCGGCGGTATAATAATTTCGCAAACAAAAAACAGAAAGGAAGTTCTATTATGGATGAACGTATTAAAGTATTTGCTCACAACCTTGTTCACAAATCCATCCAGGTAAAACCTGGAGATAAGGTATATATTCACTATACCGGAGAGGCCACAGAGGATCTGGCCCGCCAGCTCATCAAAGAAACCTATGCCGCCGGCGCTCTCCCCTTCCCTCATTACACCAACCCCAGAGTTCAGCGCGAAATGCTCCTTCACTGCACCGAAGAACAGCTTCGTCTGATGGCCGAAGTGGATGCCCGCGAAATGGAACAGATGGACTGTTATCTGGCCGTCCGGGGGTCTGACAACATTTCCGAAAACGCCGATGTACCCGCTGAAAAACTGGCCTTATATGAACGCCTTTACAGCACCCCGGTTCATCATGAAATCCGTGTTCCCAAGCTCCGCTGGTGTGTGATGCGTTACCCGAACAATGCCATGGCCCAGTTAAACGGCCAAAGCCTGGAAGCCTTTGAAGACTTCTACTTCGATGTATGCTGCCTGGACTACGAAAAAATGGGCGAAGCCATGACACCGCTGATCGAACGGATGGAAAAAACCGATAAAGTCCGCATTGAAGGTCCCGGCACCGACCTGACTTTCTCTATCAAAGGAATTCCCGCCATCAAATGTGCCGGAAATATGAACATCCCCGACGGTGAAGTCTATACAGCTCCGGTCCGGGAATCCATCAACGGTACTCTGACCTATAATACCCCGGCAGTCTTCCAGGGATTCACCTTTGAAAATATTTCTTTTACTTTTAAAGACGGAAAAATCATCCAGGCTACTGCCAATGATACGGAACGAATCAATCAGGTTCTTGACACCGATGACGGTGCCCGCTATATCGGCGAATTCGCTATCGGCGTCAATCCATATATCCTCACACCGATGAAGGATACCCTCTTTGATGAAAAAATCATGGGCTCCTTCCACTTCACCCCAGGCAATTGCTATGATGAAGCGCCAAACGGCAATCATTCCGCCATCCACTGGGACCTTGTCTGCATCCAGCGTCCGGAATACGGCGGCGGAAACATCTGGTTCGATGATGTCCTCATCCGAAAAGACGGACGGTTTGTATTGCCGGAACTGGAAGGTTTAAATCCGGAGAATCTCAAATAATATTTACAAAAAGACTTCCACCGGAAAACTGCCCAAAAGTTTTCCCTGCGGAAGTCTTTTTTCATTACCGAAGATCCTATGACCATATAAAAAAACAGGAACAGATATAGAAAAATTTTACAGGAAGTATTTATATGGAAAAAATCACATTGTGCGGAGATAACTGTTTAGACTGTCCTCGATATCTCGCAAAAACTGAGAATGAATTAAAAGCGGCCGCAGAACTATGGTATAGAGTTGGATGGAGAGACAAAATTGTCTCTAATAGGGAAATACAGTGTTTTGGCTGCTCATCACATAAAAAATGTACATATCAATTAGTTGAATGTATTAAGGAAAAAAAGATTGAAAAATGTAATCAATGTCCAGAGTTTCCATGCGCCAAAATAGATTCTATGCTAAAACAGTCTAAAGTTTATGAAAAAAGATGTAAAGAAGTTTGTACAGATAAAGAATATCAAAAATTAAAGAACTCCTTTTTTAAAAAAGAAGAAAATTTAAGGAAATAGAAAAGTATTTCGATTTATAAACTATTTTATCATCTATATAATCCATAAAAAATCACGTTTCGGAAGGCTTTCCTGCAGTCTCCCAAAACGTGATTTTTTATCTATCCTATCTATAGTAGCTGTATATTATATTTCCTGACGATGCGATCCCCTGAACGACAGAATCCCACTCATAAGAGGTTACGGTAGCGTCCTTCGGGTCAGCGACAGTAATATAGCCATTCATATATCCGCTGACAACACACCAGGTTCCTTCGCTGTTCTTCACAATCAAAGGTGAGCCTTCTGAAACCATGGTAAGGGCATCATCCAGAGCCATTCCGCTCATATCCACAACATGGACATCCGGAAGGTTTTTCTGTATATTTTCCAGCATATCTGCCCCGTCCACTGCCGGACTTCCGCTAATGCCTTCATATTTCATCAACCACTGGAGAACCACCTTCTGCTGGGCTGTCCCATCCGTTCCCGCCAGTTCTATAGATGCGCCTTTTAAATCCTTTTCTCCGGCACGGGATGAAGGACAGCTGATCACCTTGCCCTGGCTGTCCATCACTTTACCGCCATTCTCCAGCCCTTCCAGATAAGCCTCTTTAAAAGTCGGATATTTCATTATCTCATCATCCTGGAAAACAAAATATCCCGTATACTGCTGATCCTGAACCCGAAAATCAATCTTTGTATTCCGGTAAGCGGCAATCGCTCTGGCCTGAAGAACAACCGGCGCCTCATTTCCATATTCACTAATGGTCATCCAGCTCTCTCGTTTACGCAGTTCCTGATATCTGCCGGAAACTTCGACTTCCTGAATTTCAGG
>DBGCEW010000232.1:0-4579 GCA_048357495.1 Frisingicoccus sp. | reverse complement strand
TGTCGGCGGTCAAGAAATGGATTTTAAATACAAAGACTGTCAAAAAGAAATGGATATGGTCAATAAGGCTTTTATTGAGATTATGATTGAAGGCGACGCCAATGGCCGCGGTTTCCAATATCCGATTCCAACCTATTCGATCACAAAGGATTTTGACTGGTCCGATACAGAAAATAACCGGCTTCTGTTTGAAATGACATCCAAATACGGAACACCATACTTTTCAAATTATATTAACAGTGATATGGCTCCAAGTGACGTCCGCAGCATGTGCTGCCGTCTCCGTCTGGACCTCCGTGAACTCCGTAAAAAATCCGGCGGATTTTTCGGAAGCGGTGAAAGCACCGGATCTGTAGGCGTTGTCACCATCAATATGCCCCGCATTGCCTATCTTTCTTCCAATGAAGAGGAATTTTACAAACGGCTGGATAAAATGATGGATATTTCTGCCCGTTCTTTAAGCACCAAACGAATCATTATCACAAAGCTGCTGAATGAAGGTCTGTATCCATATACAAAACGCTATCTCGGAAGCTTTGATAACCATTTTTCAACCATTGGACTCCTCGGTATGAATGAGGCCTGTCTGAATGCAAAATGGATTAAAGAAGACTTAACTCAGAGCAAAGCCCAGGAATTCACCAAAAATGTATTGAACCATATGCGTGAACGGCTCTCTGACTACCAGGAACTCTATGGTGATCTTTATAATCTGGAAGCCACTCCGGCAGAGTCCACCGCTTACCGGCTGGCGAAACACGATCTGGAACAGTTCCCGGATATCATCACAGCCAGCGATGATACCTCCAGACCATATTACACAAACAGTTCCCATCTGCCGGTAGGCTATACGGAAGATATTTTTGAGGCTCTGGATATTCAGGACGAGCTTCAGACGCTCTATACCTCCGGCACCGTTTTCCACGCATTTCTCGGTGAAAAATTACCGGACTGGAAAGCAGCGGCAACTCTTGTTCGAAAAATTGCTCAGAATTATAAACTGCCTTATTATACCCTGTCACCGACCTATTCTGTCTGCAAAGACCACGGATATCTCACCGGGGAACAGTATATCTGTCCGGTCTGCGGCGGCAAAACCGAAGTTTACAGCCGTATTACCGGTTATTATCGTCCGGTTCAAAACTGGAATGAAGGTAAAACCCAGGAATTTAAAGAACGAAAGGTTTATAATATCGAAACTTCCGTCTTTAAGCCAAAGGAGATCCATTACGATGAAAGCCATCCTCAGGAAGAAGTCTCTGCCTCAAAGGACCAGATACTCCTCTTTACGACGGCAACCTGCCCGAACTGTAAGATGGCAGACAGTATGCTCACCAGCGCAAATATTGATTTTGAAAAAGTAGATGCCGAAACCCACGCCGATTTAAGCCGGGAATTCAATATCCGCCAGGCGCCGACACTGATTGTCCTTCACGATGGCAATGTTGAAAAATATGCCAACGCATCGAATATTAAAAAATTTATTCAGGAAAATTACTAAATTCCTATATTTTTCTAAAAAAGGTATTCTGAAAACAATCACCGTCTTCAGAATACCTTTTTAATTTAGATTCTGTATTTTATACCGGATATACGCCGTCCTTCGTATCCGCCGCATCCGCATCAATTTTGGTTTTCTGGGCCTCCCGGTATTTAAAGAATTCCACAGCCACCTGAGGAAACAGGGCATAGGACAGTACATCTTCATCCTGCCACTTATACTGTTCCATTTCTTTTTCCAACGTTTCCAGTTCATTCGGAATCAAATCCGCCGGTCTGCACGTGATTGGTTCCTCATCACCAATGGCTTTCTTCTGGACCTCCGGATTAAACGGCTTAACCGTCTGCCCGTATTCACCCCTGAGAAGCGCCCGGCTCTCTTTTGTAATCATTTGATAACGCTCGCCTGTTAATACATTGAGGACCGCCTGGGTTCCTACAATCTGGCTCGATGGTGTTACCAGCGGCGGTTCACCAAAATCTTTCCGCACTCTTGGAATTTCTTCGAGCACCTCATAATACTTATCCTCTGCATGCGCATCTTTCAGCTGGGATACCAGATTGGACAACATGCCTCCCGGCACCTGATACATCAGTGTCTTTATGTTTACACCAAGAACCTTTGGATTTAAACGGCCGGTTTCAATTGCATCTTCACGAATCGGTCGAAAATATTCTGCAATTTCTGCCAGAAGGTTCTGGTTCAGTCCCGTATCATAAGCGGTTCCTCTGAAGGTTTCGACCATAACTTCCGTTGCCGGCTGGCTCGTTCCAAGGGCCAACGGCGACATAGCCGTATCAATAATATCACATCCGGCTTCCACCGCCTTCAAATAGGTCATCGAAGCCACACCGCTTGTATAATGGGTATGCAGCTGAATCGGCAGAGCTGTGGACTCTTTCAGTGCAGAAACCAGTCGTGTTGCCTCGTAAGGCACAAGAAGTCCTGCCATATCTTTAATACACAGAGAATCTGCGCCCATTGCCTCAATACGTTTCGCCACATCTTTCCAATAATCCAAAGTATACGCATCGCCTAAAGTATAGGAAAGAGCTACCTGGGCATGTCCCCCTTCTTTTACTGCAGCCTTCACAGATGTCTCCAAATTCCTCAGATCATTCAATGCATCAAAAATACGAATAATATCTATTCCGTTTGCAATGGACTTCTGTACAAAATAAGCCACCACATCATCCGCATAATGCCGGTACCCGAGAATATTCTGTCCCCGGAATAGCATCTGGAGCTTTGTATGTTTAAAACCGTCCCGAAGCTTTCTGAGCCGTTCCCACGGATCCTCCTTAAGGAACCTCAAAGAAGCATCAAATGTGGCGCCTCCCCAGCATTCCACAGAATAATATCCCACCTTGTCCATTTTATCGATAATCGGCAGCATCTGCTCTGTTGTCATCCGCGTGGCAAGCAGAGACTGATGGGCATCTCTTAATACCGTTTCTGTAATTTTTACTGGTTTTTTTACTTGTTCTGACATATGTCTACCTCCTCCGCAAGTCGCTGTTCTTTATCTGATTCCAAAAATTGCCATAAAGGTTCCGGCGGCAACTGCCGTTCCGATAACCCCCGCTACATTCGGTCCCATCGCATGCATTAACAGGAAGTTTGTCGGATCTTCCTCCGCCCCGACTTTCTGAGATACCCGGGCCGCCATCGGCACCGCAGAAACCCCGGCAGAGCCGATTAAAGGATTAATTTTTCCTCCGGTCATCTTACAAAGCAGTTTACCAAAAAGAACACCGGATGCTGTTCCCACAATAAAAGCTATCAGACCAAGCCCTACAATTTTTAAAGTCTGCATATTTAAAAAGGCCTCTGCACTGGTCGTTGCGCCAACGGATGTTCCGAGAATAATGACAACAATATACATCAGAGCATTGGACGCCGTTTCCGTCAACTGCTTTACAACACCACATTCCCGGAAAAGATTACCGAGCATCAGCATTCCGACCAGCGGCGCCGTTGTCGGCAAAATCAAAACAACAACAATGGTTACAACAATCGGAAACAGGATTTTTTCCAGTTTTGATACCGGACGAAGCTGTTCCATTTTTATCGCCCGTTCCTCCTTTGTCGTTAAAAGCCGCATAATCGGTGGCTGAATAATCGGCACCAGAGACATATACGAATATGCCGCTACCGCAATCGGCCCCATCAGATCCCCCTGTCCAAGCATGCCCGCAAGAAAAATGGATGTCGGACCATCGGCACCGCCGATAATTGAAACCGCTGCTGCCGCTCTGTCATTGAATCCAAGCAGTATCGCGCCGATATAGGCGAAAAAAATACCAAACTGAGCTGCCGCCCCTAAAAGAAAACTGACCGGATTGGCAATAAGCGGACCAAAATCCGTCATAGCTCCGACACCAAGAAAAATCAGGGATGGTAAAATCGCCCACTCATCCAGAAGATAAAAATAATGAAGCAGTCCTCCAACGCCATTCGGCGCATCCTCTGCGGCCAGCATAATATCCGGATACAGATTCACCAAAAGCATCCCGAATGAAATCGGTACCAGAAGAAGTGGTTCATATCCTTTCCGTATTGCCAGATAGAGAAAACCGCAGGCCACCAGAATCATAATAAAATTTCCCCAGGTCAGATTAAAAAAGGCTGTCTGATGAATCAGGTTCCCCATCGTTTCCATAATGTAAGTCATTGAATACACCCCCGCTATGCATCTAAAGCCGCCAGGATATCCCCTGATTCCACAGCCATCCCGGCGGATGCCTGAATCGATACAACCCTGCCGTCTGCCGGAGCTACAATTTCATTTTCCATCTTCATGGCTTCAAGTATCATCATCACTTCACCCCGCTTCACCGGCTGGCCAACGCTGACTTTGATTTCCAGAATTTTCCCCGGCATCGGCGCTTTGACCTGCATATTTCCCGCAGACACCGCCTGTTGAACCGGTTTTGGTCCTTCTGTCTGTACCGATGGGCGACTTTCCACTACCGCTCCACCGCTTTTTCCGCCAAATCCTTCTTCAACGGTTACTTCATAAACTTTTCCATTAACTGTAATTGTATAGTTTTTCATCTTCTTATACCCCCGCTATCC
>DBGCEW010000231.1:0-3989 GCA_048357495.1 Frisingicoccus sp. | reverse complement strand
TGCAGCTCTGAATTCTTTTTTTAAAGAGATGGGATGGTATGACTGTATTGTTAAGTCTCTGAAGATACAGAAAGAGGCTTTCCGTTCGCAAAACCGGGAATTGTCAAAGGCAGAGTATTATCGTTTGCTGGAGGCGGCTAAAAACAAAAACAATATGCGGCTGTATTTTTTAATGCAGACCATCTGCGCCACGGGAATTCGTGTGGGAGAGCTGCAGTTTATTACGGTGGAGGCGTTAAAAGAGGGACGGGCGAGGGTTTCGCTGAAGGGAAAAACGCGGACGGTACTTTTGCCGAAGGTTTTATGCAGAAGGCTGAGCGCCTATGCAAAGGAAAAGAGGATTCGAAGCGGAAGTGTTTTTGTGACATCCGGGGGCCGGCCATTGGACAGAAGCAATATCTGTCATGCCATGAAGGCGCTTTGCGAAGAAGCGGGTGTTCAGAGGGAGAAAATATTTCCTCATAATTTCAGACATTTATTTGCCTGCACTTATTACAGCATGGAAAAGGATTTGTCACATTTGGCGGATCTTCTGGGACATTCCAATGTGAACACAACACGGATTTATACGCTGAACAGTGAGGCGGAGCAGGCACGGCAAATCGAAGTGCTGGGCTTCGTTGTTTGACGAATCGAAGTGAGAAAGGGATAAAATAAAAAAACCACATAATGTTCGTTATGCGGTAAAAATCTGTAAGATTACATAAGTGTGTGAAACACTCGCTATCATTATATCAGAATAATTTTTCAAATTCAATTATATTTTTGCATTAAAACCAGACCAATAAGAAGTTTTTCTTCTTGTCGGTCTGGTTTGTTTTTTGCAAATAAAATGAGTTGTGTGTTATCCGGCATGGATGGGCCTTGTCTACCACATAACGAACATTATGTGGTAGAAATTTTACTAAAACATCCCGATGGAAGGGATGTTGCGGGAGGATATAGGAGGGAATGCCATGAGGAAAAGAAAACTGAGGAGAATCATTGCTTTGATGTTGTGCATGATTCTCGTCATCGGCTGTGGTTCAATCAGTGCTTTTGCCCAGCCGGAAGAAACTTTGGGCGAAACCTCGTCTGTGGAGAGTATACAGGATGCAGAGACGGGGATGCCGGAAGAAAGTGTCAGTGAAAGTATTGCTGACGAAACAACATTGGATGAAGCGGATTCAGAAGAGGAAACCTTTGGTGAAACAGAGGAGGAGAGTCAGACAGAATCTGAGTCAATGACGGAAGACACAGAGGAAACCGGGGAAACTTCGGAGACGTCCGGAGCGGAAACGGAAACCGGTGAAGCTGTTCGGGAATATGTGCCCGCAGAACAGCCTCTTGGCATCAACGTCAGAGCGATGGCCGGACCGGATGCCTTTCCGGAGGGGACAACAATGCAGGTGACGGCGCTGGATGAAGATGGCGTGGCGTATGAAGCGGCAAGAACTGCGCTGGAAGACGGCGGCGTTGCACAGGATGGTTTCCGGGCCTTCGATATCAGTTTTTATGATGCAGAAGGGGATGAAATCGAACCGAAGGATGGCGCTGTTCAGGTAGTATTTGAACTGGACAAAACACTTCTTCCGGAAGAAGCAGACCTGACGACATTGGCTGTTCAGCATCTGGATGAAACGGCTCAGGGCATTCGTCCGGAAACTGTGGCTGCGGCAGCCGATGGAACACTTGCGGTGGATGACCGTAAGGTGACCGCGGATTTCACTGTAGACAGCTTTTCAACATTTACAATTACCTGGGAAGGCGAAGATCGGGACTATCAAGTAACTATTCAGTATGTAAATCAGGATGGTACGGAAATTAGCTGTACTGAGGCTTCGAATGTTACGGCTGAACTGGGAGCGACAGTGATACTTTCGGATTATGCTTACAGTATCGATGGCTATGTATATCAGGGAGCGCATTTGAATAAGGTATCCGGAGCTGAGGTAACAGAAATCAAAATGGGGTATAAAGACTGGCGTTATGGAATTCAGTACACAAATGACGGAGAAAATTGGGAGTCACTGAGTGAGGACACAAGGATTCTGTTGGTCTATAACGGTTCAACACCCATCGATCCTCCGACCGAAATCGAAAAGCAGCTGACCCATGATAAATATGTTGAGAAAAATGCGGATGGAACCTATGATCTGACATTGACAGTGTCCGGAGCAGTAGGAAGTGAGACGAAAAAACCAAAGCTGGATGTGATTTTTGTACTGGATAAATCGGGAAGCATGGATCGACATATGAGTAGTGACTATGGCAGTTCCGGCGAACGCAGGAATGCGGCCGGAGAGGCAATTAATGGATTGACGAATGCATTAGCCGCAAATACCCAGATTGATTCCCGATTTTCACTTGTTACTTTTAGCGGCTCTAAAGGCAATCGGGACGGAAGCTGGAATGATGCTGAAATTGCAGTGGGATGGACATCGTCAGCCTCTGAAATAACAAGTAGTTCGAAACCATATTCGAATGGCGGAACGAATTATCAGGCCGGCCTCAGAGAAGCCAAGAACTTGCTTTCAACCCGGCGTGATGATGCGATGACGGCGGTTATCTTTGTCTCCGATGGAAATCCGACATATAGATATAATACAAATGGTGAAACTGACGGCAATGGCAGTGATGATCGTGAAGGATTGAACTTAAAGGCTGCCCTAACAGAAGTCAGCAATCTTGGGGCTAATTATTTCTTTACAGTTGGTGTCGGACCGGAGGGGAATTATCAAAAGCTTCAGGATTTAAAAGATGCCGCGGCTTTAGTAGATTCAAATAATAGAAAATTCTATGCGGGAACCGATCAAACGGCTTTGAACGCAGCTTTTGATGACATTAAGGCAGCGATTACTCAGATATTATGTACGGATGTTACAGTGACAGATGTTTTGAGCCGGAATGTTAAAATGGTTGAATCTAATGGGCAGCCCAAAGCGCTGAAAATTACGGTGAAGGATTCGGAGGGAAATATCGTTGCCAGCGGTGACGGAAGTGTCGTGGCAGATAATGCAACACTGACTGCAAGCTATCATGCGGATACAAAGCAGATAACTTTGGATTTTCCGGATGACTATGAATTAAAATCAGGATATACGTATTTAGTGACAGCGACTATTGAGGCTACGGAGGCTGCTTATCAAGCTTATCGGGAGAATGGGAATGCGTATCCGGATAGAGGCGACCCGGGGACGGGAACATCTTCAGCAGGTCAGGACGGTGTATATACGAATGACGAAGCCAGGGTCGATTATACCTTTAATGGAACGGAAACATCGGAAGAATATGCGAAGCCGGTTATTCAACTGGAACCGGGAACCCTGGTTATAGAAAAGACGATAAATGGACTTGAAGATTCTGAGAGCATTGAATATTTGAAGGAACGGCTTGTGTTTGAATATGTATTGAATAACGGAACGGCTGTCGAAATTCCATTGTCCGGATTTGTATATAATGAAGCAACAAAAAAATATACATATAATCTTGAAGGGCTGTCACCGGATACAAACTATACAGTGAGTGAAAAAAATGCGGATATTTCTTCGGCCTATGCATTTGACTGGACATCGGAACATTCAAATACATCAGGAACCGTTGAAAAAGGCGGAAGTCAGACGGCGGTATTTGTCAATAACTATACGCCAAGCGACCGGAAGCTGACGGTTGAAAAAGAAGTGACCGGGAATATGGGCGACCAAAATAAGGAATTTAATTTCACCCTTGAATTAAGTAAAAACAGCGCAGCATATACAGAGCCTCTGAAATATTCCAAGACGGGGATGGCAGATGGCACGCTGGCGTCAGAGAATGGTGTCTATACATTTACATTGAAACATGGTGAAACAATGAATTTGGAAGTCCCATACGGATGTACCTACATAGTGACGGAGGAGAAAACGGATTACAAAGTCACGATAAATGACGGAACCGAGGAGACGAATGTTGCTTCGGGAACTGCAGATAAGGACATTTCTGTAAAATTTGTGAATGACAGGACGATTCAT
>DBGCEW010000230.1:0-5287 GCA_048357495.1 Frisingicoccus sp. | reverse complement strand
AGATGGAAAATGTTCTATGACCCGGATCGTTTCACAGTTATGGGATTTGATGATGACGAAGGGGTTTGAGGCGGTTGCTGAGAGTGAGTGGCTGCCTATGGGGTTTGCTGTGCCGCGTAAACAGGAGATATTTGCCTGTTTTAACCGGTATCGAAAGCTGGATTTATAGAAGAAAAGAGGATGACAATGACATTTTATCAGGAAGTACATCTTTGAGAAAATGATGTGCCGGTTTTGGTCACGGCTTTATCGGCGTGAAGCATAACCGCTATTGACAGAAACTTTTTGAATAGATTATAATCTATGTATCTGTTTACATAGACAAAAGGAGGATTTTATCATGGATAAAAAAGTTGCAGAATTAATTAATGACCAGATTAATAAAGAATTATATTCCGCATACCTGTATTTGGATTTTGCGAATTATTTTGGAAGCGTTGGTCTGGATGGCTTTGAAAACTGGTATAAGATTCAGGCTCAGGAAGAGCGGGATCATGCGATGCTGTTCTGGCAGTATCTTCAGAATAATGATGAAAAAATCACTCTGGAGGCCATTGCAAAACCGGACAAAGTACTGGACAGCCATATAAAAGTGCTGGAATATGGCCTGGAACATGAAAAATATGTCACTTCACTGATCAATGATATTTATGAAGCGGCTTTTAATGTCAAGGATTTCCGTACGATGCAGCTTCTTGACTGGTTTGTAAAAGAACAGGGAGAGGAAGAAAAGACAGCTTCGGATTTAATTACGAAGATGGAGCTTTTCGGAAGTGATGCCAAAGGTTTATATATGTTAAACAGTGAACTTTCTGCCAGAGTATATTCTGCGCCGTCGCTGGTATTATAATTAAAAAAAACAAAAAGCTTAAAGGCTGCCCGATGAAAGGCAGCCTTTTATAGTGTAGTTATATGATTTTAGTTGACCATTCCTGGCAGTTCCATACCTGGGTTACGACATCCTGATAGAATTCCGGTTCATGACAGATGAGGAGAATACTTCCCTTGTATTCCTGAAGGGCGCGTTTCAGTTCCTCTTTGGCTTCGATGTCCAGATGGTTGGTCGGCTCGTCCAGAAGCAGGATATTCGTTTCCGTATTGATGATTTTACAGAGACGCACCTTGGCCTGTTCACCACCGCTTAAGACCCGGACCTGACTTTCAATATGTTTGGTTGTCAGACCGCATTTTGCCAGAGCGGAACGGACTTCATACTGGGTATAGGAAGGGAATTCCTTCCATATTTCTTCAATACAGGTCGTCCGGTTGTCTTTTTCACCTTCCTGCTCAAAGTATCCAATATGCTGATAGTCGCCGCGGGTCACCTTACCGGAATAGGCCGGGATCAGACCGAGGATGCTTTTTAACAGTGTGGTTTTACCGATACCATTGGCGCCGGTGAGGGCGATTTTTTCACCCCGTTCCATACGAAGGTTCAGGGGGCGGGACAGGGGTTCATCGTAGCCGATAACCAGATCATCGGTTTCAAAAATCATTTTCCCCGAAGTCCGGGCCGTTTTAAAGTTGAATTCCGGCTTTGGTTTTTCTTTGGCCAGTTCGATAATATCCATGTTATCCAGTTTTTTCTGACGGGACATGGCCATGTTCCGGGTAGAGACCCGGGCCTTATTACGGGCCACAAAGTCTTTCAGGGCACTGATTTCCTGCTGCTGACGGTTGTAGGCAGCTTCTAACTGGGCCTTTTTCATGGCATAAACTTCCTGGAATTTATCATAATCCCCCGGATAGCGGTCAAGGTTCTGATTTTCCATGTGATAAATCAGATTAATGACACTGTTTAAAAAGGGAATATCGTGGGAGATAAGAATAAAAGCATTTTCATAATCGTTGAGATAACGTTTTAACCATTCAATGTGCTGTTCATCCAGATAGTTGGTCGGCTCGTCCAGAAGGAGGATATCCGGTTTTTCCAGCAAAAGCTTTCCGAGAAGCACCTTGGTACGCTGACCGCCGGAAAGCTCAGTGACATCCCGGTCAAGACCGATTTCTGTCAGGCCGAGGGCACGGCCGATTTCTTCGACTTTCACATCAATCTGATAAAAGTCATGCTGTTCCAGTAAATCCTGGATGGTTCCGGTCTCAGAAAGCAATTTTTCCATTTCTTCCGGAGAAGCTTCGCCCATGGCATCAAACATTTGATTCATCTGTTCTTCCAGTTCAAATAAAAACTGGAAGGCGGACTGAAGAACATCCCGGATCGTCATTCCCTTTTCCAGAACGGCATGCTGGTCCAAATAACCGACACGGACATTCTTGGCCCATTCCACCGTACCTTCATCGGGCATCAGGCTTCCTGTAATAATATTCATAAAGGTGGATTTTCCTTCACCGTTGGCGCCGATCAGTCCGATGTGCTCACCTTTTAAAAGGCGGAAAGAAACATTATTGAATATGGCACGGTCTCCGAAACCGTGGCTTAAATTTTTAACATTTAAAATCATAATTACTCCTTAATCGCTTGAAATTCCTGAATTATTATATCGGATAAACAAAGGCTTTGCAAGTGGATAAATGGAGGGTATAATAGAGAAAATAAGATTGCGGGAGGAAATAACATGAATCGTTTATTTGTTGAATATCCAAAATGCTCAACCTGTAAAAGAGCTAAAAAATATCTGGAGGAGCACGGTGTGGATTTTACAGACCGTCATATAGTGGAAGACAATCCCACTGCGGAGGAATTAAAGGCGTGGATTGACCTCAGCGGATATCCGGTAAAGAAGTTTTTTAATACAAGCGGTATGAAATACCGGGAGCTCGGATTAAAGGATAAACTTCCTGAGATGAGCGAAGATGCTCAGATTCAGCTTCTTGCCAGTGACGGTATGCTGGTGAAGCGTCCGTTAATTGTTGAAGAGAACCGGATTCTCGTCGGATTTAAAGAAAAAGAATGGATTTTTGATTAGGATCCGGAATGGGGGATTTTATGGAAGTTCCAAAACATGGCCTGATCGATTTGCATGTGCATCTGGATGGATCACTGGCTTTTTCGCTGGCGAAAAAACTTGCCGCAGACCAGAGGATGGCAGTGAAAACAGACATTGAACTGAAGAATCTTATGAAGGTTCCTGAAAATTGCAGGAATTTGAACGATTATCTGACAAGATTTGATTATCCTTTATCTTTAATGCAGACAGAAGAGGGATTGACGGACAGTGTGTATGGATTGCTGAAAACCCAGGAATCCCAGGGGATGATTTATTCGGAAATCCGTTTTGCGCCTCAGCTTCACAGAAGCGGAGGGATGACTCAGCGGGAAGCTGTCGCAGCGGCTGTCCGGGGACTTGAAGCATATCGGAATACATCGGGGGACGATGGAATGAAAGCCAATCTCATTCTGTGCTGTATGCGTGGAGAGGATAATCCGGATGCGAATATGGAAACGGTATCGATGGCCGGAGAATATCTGGGCAAAGGTGTATGTGCCCTGGATTTGGCCGGAGCGGAAGGGCTGTTTCCGACAAAGGACTTTGAGAACATCTTTAAGCTGGCAAAAGAAAAACAGATTCCCTTTACCATTCATGCAGGGGAAGCTGACGGACCGGAAAGTATATGGAAGGCGCTGGAATTTGGCGCACAGCGTATCGGCCATGGTGTCCGCTGTCTGGAAGACAGAGAACTTGTCCGTTATCTTGCAGAGAAAAAGATCCCTCTGGAACTGTGTCCGACAAGCAATATGAATACAAAAATATTCCGTCATATTTCGGAATATCCCCTGAGACAGCTGATGGATGCAGGGATCCGGGTGACGATCAATACGGATAATATGACAGTTTCCGGTGTTACGGTGCGGGAGGAACTGCAGTTGATGGCAGACACTTTTGGGTTGGAAAAGCAGGAGGTCCGTCAGATTTTACTGAATTCGGCTGACAGCGCCTTTCTTTCCGATGCCGGAAAGGAAAAATTAAGACAAAAAATTCTTTGACAGGCATAGAACAGACAAAAACAGGCAGCCCCGTCCCAGGAGGCTGCCTGTTTTTGCCTACGCGTTTAGACTGTCTTCGTATGTATTTTCGATATCACCGTCACCGGAGCTGCAGAAGCGGATGGGAATACCGTTGACTTCCACGGCATCATTGATTTCAATAACGATGCACCGACGGCCGTCGATGACCCGGGTTTCAACAAGGTCAGCCCGGGAGGGATTGACCTGAACGACGACGTCCGGTGTTTTTACTTCAAATTTTCGCGTGTTGGCAATATTTGAAGCCATGAAAGGTGCGGGGACGGTCTCTTCCAACTGCTTTTCCAGGTTTTCCAGTTTTTCGGGATGAATACCGCTGGCAGAAAGAAGATTTTTAATGTCTGTTTTATCTAAAACCAGAGGTTCGGGTTCTTCTTTTTGCTCTTCGATCATTTCTGTGAGGTTTTCATGAATACTTCGGACAATATCGTAATCCGCTTCACCGTTCAGTGTGTCTTCGATGATTGTCTGAAAGGTTTCTTTCTGATTTTTTGCGGTCAGCGGAAGCACACATCCGAGAAGCTGGTCAACAAGGCTGTTTCGTAAGTCTTCCGGATTTTTTGTATAGTAGAGAATATTGTGAATATCTGCGCTGCGGTCATTGAAAGCCGGGAAAAGGAAGCCAACCTCCGGCATATCCACGATCCAGTCACGGATACGGTCATGAAATTCATTCAGCTCGGCCTGGTAGGAGAGGCCGGGTTTTGACAGTTTGACCGGGCAGATGGCACAGAGAATATGATCATAAACTTCATCGGATGCATCATCCATTTCCAGGCCATCCTTCGTTTTTCCGGGAACGTCATAAACAGAATGGATGAGGAGGATCAGATAATGTTCCCCGTTATCGTAGGATTCGATGACTTTGTCGTAAAATTCATTCAAAAGGTTCGGATCGTTGAGCTGGCTTTCCCGAAGGGACATAAGAAAGGCCTGGGTGCCGCCGTAATCCTCAGCTTCCATTGGAAATTCCATATTAACCAGGTTTTTTCCGAGGGTTCCCGAGAGGGTTTTACGGAAAATGTCAAAATATTTAAACATTTCCTCCTCGGGGAGTGTGAGAAACATTTCTTTGATCTGGGCCTTTTTCTCCTTTTCTCCGTTCACATAACAGCCGCATATGCGGGTAATGGCACACCGGGATGGGGTAAACTGTTTCTTTATTTCACTGATTTCTTTTCTATTCATCTGTCATTGCCGCCTTTTTATAAATTTGTGGCCGGAGCCGTGTCTGAATATTATACCTTTCAGAGACGCCCTGTGTCAATGCCGGCCATGAATCCCCGGTATTTGAAAAAGAGC
>DBGCEW010000229.1:0-3026 GCA_048357495.1 Frisingicoccus sp. | reverse complement strand
AACACACCGATATAAGATACTGGGATCACAAAGAGAATGGCCAGCGGCTGTTTCAAAGAATTGAACAGGATACTCGTAATAAAGAAAATAATAGCAATCACAATCAAAAGCAGACGATATTGTTTATTATCCTTTCCTCCCCACGACCAGTTATTATCTTCCGATTTGGCAGTATATCCCATCGGAAGAATCTCATTAAACTCTTCCAGATCTTTTTTCAATAGTTTATTTCCCTGTTCCGAAGAACCGATATACTCATATTGCAAACACAGCCGATACTGTTGATTCTCCTTAGCCACTTCCTGTGGCATCTGTCCTTTTTCCACAGTTGCCAATTCAGAAAGCTTATATTCCCTCTCTCCTATTTGAAAAGGATAAAACTGCATTGCCCACACATCCCTATCTTCCGACTGACACGAAGAAAGTTTTATCTTTTCCGTCCCCTCTTCCGCCATTACCGAACCTATTTCCATATTTCGCCCATATATCGGGTGAATAGCAGAAAATAACCTTCCGGCTCCAATCCCCTCCTCTGCCATCCGCTGTTTATTCAGATTAAAGTAGAATTCCATATAATCATCTTTCCACCAGGAGAAATCAGATCCGATCGTCACTTCCCGAATCCGGCGGTGAGACAATAACTTTGCTTTTAATTTTTCAACCCAATCATACAGTGCATCGTAATTATATCCATACATTTTCACCCGGAAAGAACCCGCATTCTCACGTACATCATTACTGAACCCCTGATCCTGCAAACCATATATAGTCCAATTTCCACCTCCCAGTTGAAGCGCCTTGCTAATCATATTCGCTTTCAACGTATAGGGAAAACCGCTTTTCTGATGTTCTTTCGAAAAATAGATGTGGATAGATGACCTGCGGGCACTTTCTACAGATGTCTGGAACTGTTTTATCTCTTTAAATTCGCTCAAATAAGTTTCCATCCTCTTAACCAGTGTATTCATTTGCTCAAGTGTACTTCCATTCGGCAAATTAGCATTGGCGTGAAGCACTACCTCTTCATTACGTGAAAAGTAACTCCCTTCATATACCTTTTGCACAAATAACCTTAAAGTACCTCCCAACACCTTATCTACTATCGGTTTCACCTTTTCCTTATAAGTAGTGGTACCCAACGTTTGATTATAAGTTTTCGCCCATCTATCATCACCTTTCATCTTTTCCGGCAATAGAAATACCGGTAGTCCGAATACCAACAATAACAAAATACATACCGCCACCCTCCAACGGCAAAGTATTTGTATCAGCCACCTGTAACAACGACTGAAATAAACCGGAAGCCGACGCATTCTTGAACGTATCCACACAAAGAAACGCACCTCCCCAATCTTCCATTTAACGATTGAAAGAGAAGATTTCTTTCTTCGTTTCAATCCTATTTTATCAATTAGAGAAGGAACAAAAAATAAAGCAACCAGCAGTGATACTCCCAGATTTATAATCACTACCGCAGCAAAATCCTGTAAATTAAGACGTATCTTCTCATCCAGAAAAAAGATGATAACCAAAGCTCCCATCGTGGTCAACGTGGCTGCAAGAATGGACATAAACGCTTTCCGATCTCTACGCCGCAAATAATGATCGCTCATTACAATTGTATTATCTATCACCAAATTTAATGAAACCGTAATACCCGCCAAAGAATACAATTGCATTTCCAATCCGAACGCATAATAAAGAATGACAGCTATTGCCATATTAACAGCCAGACTGATTACAATCAAAAAAAGATATTTAGGACTAAAGGTGATCAACAATACAAACAGGAGCAAAATCGCTACAGTCATTCCCGTACGCAAATAAATTTTCCCCAGTTCTTCCTGAATAAATTCCGTTGCGTCGTAACTGGTGTGAATCTCATATCCTGCCGGAAGTAATAGCTGGTTATCATCCATAAATGCTTTTACCTTTTCACTCAATGCCAATTGATTTGCTGTTTCCTCTGCAACAATCGACAGATAAATTGAATTCAGCCCATTAATCCGATAATAATTTTGTGGCTGCTCCTCCATACGGGAAACCTTCACCAGCTCATTCAGACCTATGATTTTACCATCTTTCATTTTTACCTTTATCCGCTCCGCATTAAACTCTCTGCCCTCCTGCTCGGGAACCAATGCCAAACGTATCCACTGTCTGCCCGAAGCACCCTGTTCTACATCATAAGTACCCAAAAATTCTTTTTGATAATGCAACCGGACAGCTTGACGAATATCATCCGTATTTATTCCAAGCGCACGCAATTGTTCCGAATCATACTCCAATCGCCATTCCATCGGAGTAGCTCCGCTAAGATTGATTTTATAAATTCCCGGAATCTGTGCAAGACGCGTTTTTATATGTTCTTCCGCATACTGCTGAATTAAGAAAGGAGTAGCGGGTGCATTGATCGTAAATGCCATAAAAGGCCCCTGATTACTCTGCCCCGGCCTGTGCATCTGAATATACGGATAGCTCACCCCATCCGGTAATTCCGGCCACGTCTGACGAATAATAGTAGAAGCTTCAAAGCGGGCAACCGCTGCATCCACATGTTTATCCAAATTCACACTGACACTTCCCCATCCGTTTCCTGAAGTGGAAGAAATCCCTCGAATACCCTTCACACGGGCAAGCATTGCCTCTAACTTACTGGTAGCCGTCATTTCCACCACACGTGCTGAAGTACCGGGCATACTGAATCTCACCGTGAAGCCGGGTAAGGTCCGCGACGGATTCAATTTGACAGGCAGCAATGGAATGAGCGCCAGCCCAACCAATGCCACACAGACAAAAGCCACAATCAATGTGAAAGCAGAAGCCTTAAGAGATTTTACTATTTCAGAATCCATATTTAGCATTATCAATATTTATATAAATGGGAATTTAGCGGTTAAATGGGACTTTTGCAGTTAGGCTGAAAGCCTTACAATTATATATTTATTGGGGTGCCCTGAAAGGGCTTAATTATATAGCGTAGGGCAACGCCCTACGAAAAAAGCACACCAGCCACAAGCCCTGAA
>DBGCEW010000228.1:0-6348 GCA_048357495.1 Frisingicoccus sp. | reverse complement strand
ACTGAAAGAAATTTTAGAAAAGGTCTGCGGCTTTGGCTCCGGTATCCGGGTATTGATTTCCTGTGTAACTCTGGAGACTCTGACGCTGGCCTATGAATTATGCCGTGGAAATAAAGGATTGAGAATGCCGGAACTGGTTACAATACGAATTGAACACAGTCGGCCGTTGGGAAATTATCATATGATGGAAGGCGGTCATCCGGTGACTTTGATGATGACAGAAACCCTGGAAAATGAGGAGAAAGACGGTTACAGCGAGGTGAAGATAAATGATAAATAAACTCTGCAGAGAAATTTGCAACGGGGAAAATATCCGGGAGAATTTAATACAGCTGAATCAGACAGTAAAAGATGAAGCTTTCCTGGATTGCTTTTTGGATGAATATTATGAAAATGAAGCGTTTTTTATCGGGCTGTTGGACCATGAGGATGCCAAAGTCCGTAAAAATATGATAAAACTTCTTGGAAGGGTTGCAGATCCGGTACTTATGGAGCCTTTATTCCGGCATTACCGGGAAGAAGAAACCCAGTTTTTAAAAGCGGAGTATCTATTGGCTTTGGCGGCATTTGATTATAAGGATTATCTGCCCGAGCTAAAAGCACGGTGGGAAGAGTTATCCGGTCAGGAGCTGACAAAACATACCCAGGAGGAAATGAAGCATCTTAAAAAATTAATCTGGAAAATAGAGCCGCCGAAAAGGCATACCTTCAGTGGCTATGATATGGAAAATAAGTTATTGCTTGTTGTTTCCCGGGGACATGAAGCGGCTGTACTGGAGCAGATGGAAGCGATTCCGGAAACCTCCGGCAAAATCATTCCGGGTGGCTGTCTGGTGACAACGAAACGGCTGGAAGAGGTCTGTGACGTCCGTACCTTCCAGGCAGTGCTTTTTGATTTTTATCCGGTGACGATCCAAACCAAAGATGGAGCAGTTATCGGAGAAAAGATTCTGGATGCCGGGATGATCGAATATCTCCAGAAGCGTCACGGAGAGACCACGCCGTTTTTGTTTCGTGTAGAAGTGAAAGGAATGAAGGATATTGGCGAAAAGAACCGTCTGGCCAGAGATTTGTCCGAATATCTGGAAAAATACGGCAAGGGAAGACTTGTTAATGAACCGTCTTTTTATGAGGTTGAAATTCGGATTATCGTTGGAAATAAAGGAAGCCGGGTATTTTTAAAACTCACATGTCTGCCGGATGAAAGGTTCAGTTACCGGAAATACGTGACTTCGTCTTCGATGAATCCGACCAAAGCAGCCTTGATGCTTCATTATGCAGGGCCATATCTGAAGCCGGATGCCAATGTACTGGATCCTTTCTGTGGAACGGGAACGCTGCTGATCGAACGGTCCAGAGTTATGTCCAGCCGAAGTATGTACGGTCTGGATATTTCAGGACAGGCGCTTCAGGCCGCCTGGGAGAACAGTCACCGGGCAGATATCCCGGTGCAGCTGATCCAGAGAAATTTGAATGATTTTAAGCATGAATATCTCTTCGATGAGATCATCACCGATATGCCGCGAAGAAGCGGAAATAAGCCGGTGAAGGAGATTGAATATACGTATCATCTTCTGTTTGCGAAAAGCGGTGAGCTTTTAACGCCGGGAGGTATTGCGGTGGTTTACAGCGAAGAGGAAAAATGGATGGAAAAAGAATTAAAAACAGTTCCGTGGATAAAGCTTTTGAAAAAATATCCGATGGGAAAGGATAATTCTTCCTGGATATATATTATGCAGAAAGTGGAAAAATAAGATACAGGAGAAATACAGATGACAGGGAAATTGTATGGTGTGGGTGTTGGCCCGGGGAATCCGAAATTATTAACATTGCAGGCAAAAGAAATCATTGAATCGTCGGATGTGATTGCTGTTCCGGTAAAGGCATCGGGGGAAGAAAGCCGGGCGCTGAATATTGTGGCGCCGGTGGTTGATTTGACCGGGAAAGAAATTATGCCGGTGGTTTTTGCTATGGAGCATTCGATTGAAAAACGGGAAATGTGCAGGGAAAAGGCGGCGAAGCAGATCGGGCAGAAGCTGGATGGCGGAAAAAATGTGGCTATGATTGTTCTCGGGGATATTTCTGTTTACAGTACCTATCATCAGGTCTACAAGTATCTGAAAGACAGTGGGTACAGGACAGAAACGGTTCCGGGAATCACTTCATTTTCGGCGGGAGCTGCTATGGCGGAAATCAGCCTGACGGAAGGAAATCAGAATATGCTGGTCATGTCTTCGCTGAAGGGAATGAAAGCGCTGACAGATGGGATAGAGACCTGTGATAATATTGTTCTTATGAAAGCCGGAAGTTCTATGGATCGTATTGTTCCGATGCTGGAGGCAGAGGGGCTTTTGGAAAAAACGCTGGTGCTCAGCAATGTGGGTATGGAAAATGAATATGTCGGCCCGGCCCAAACCGGCAGAGACTATGGTTACTTTACAACACTGATCATTAAGAAGGGCGGGGTATCATGATTCATTTTATTGGAGCCGGTCCGGGAGATCCGGAATTACTTACGATAAAAGGGAAACGGCTGATTGACAGTGCCGATGTGATTATTTATGCCGGTTCTCTGGTGAACAAAGAAGTTCTGGCGGAACGGAAACCGGAAGCAGAGGTTTATAACAGCGCTTACATGACTCTGGAAGAAGTTATTGAAGTGATGAAAGCGGCTGAAAAAAAAGGGCAGAATGTGGCCCGGGTCCACACCGGAGATCCGTCGGTTTATGGAGCGATCCGGGAGCAGATGGACCGTCTGGAGGCTTTAAATATTGATTATGAGGTAGTTCCTGGAGTCAGCTCTTTTCTTGCGGCAGCAGCCAGTATGAAGAAGGAATATACCCTCCCGGGGGTAAGCCAAACCGTGATTTTAACACGCATGGAGGGGCGTACGCCGGTGCCGGAAAAAGAAAAAATTCTTAGCCTTGCAAAACACGGGGCCACCATGATAATATTTTTAAGTGTAAGTAAAATCGATGTTATGGTCAGGTTAATTCAGGGCTCTTACAGACCGGATACGCCAGTTGCCGTTGTCTATAAGGCGAGTTGGCCGGAAGAGAAAATTATTTATGGAACACTTCAGACAATTGCTGAAAAAGTCAAGGCGGAAGGAATTACCAAAACAGCATTGGTTGTTGTCGGAGATTTTCTTGGAGATACCTATGAACTGTCCAAATTGTATGACCGGAATTTTGAGACCGAATATCGGAAAAAAGCTGAAAATTGATGATGATTCGCATCAATAGGCTGTAAAGACATTAGAGGAGGAGATTATATGTCTATCACAGATATTGAGATGCTGTTTAAGTTCGTTGGCGGACTTGGCATGTTTTTATACGGTATGCATGTCATGGCGGACGGACTTCAGAAATCTGCCGGCGGCAAAATGAAGCAGCTGCTGGGTGTTTTAACGAATCACCGTATTTTAGGTGTTTTGGTTGGAACATTGGTAACAGCTATTATTCAGAGCAGTTCGGCAACAACGGTTATGGTTGTAGGCTTTGTTAATGCCGGAATTATCAGCCTTACTCAGGCTGTCGGTGTGATTATGGGTGCCAATATCGGTACCACGGTCACCAGTTGGCTTGTATCGATGAGCGAATGGGGCGATATCATGAAACCGGAATTTTTTGCACCGGTCCTCATTGGAATCGGAGCCTTTATCGTCCTGTTTTCTCAAAAAGAAAAACGCCGGGAACTTGGAGAGATTCTTGTCGGCTTTGGTGTGCTTTTTATCGGATTAAGCTTTATGTCCGGAGCAATTACGCCATATAGAGAAGCGCCGATTTTCTCCACCGCTTTCCAAGTACTTGGATCCAATCCGATTCTTGGTATTCTTACAGGTGCTGTGGTTACAGCCATCATTCAGAGTTCATCAGCTTCCGTCGGAATTTTACAGACTCTGGCTTTAAATGGTATCGTTACATGGAATTCAGCCATTTTCATTACCCTTGGACAGAATATCGGAACCTGTGTGACAGCGCTTATATCCAGTGCCGGAGCAAACCGTACAGCGAAACGTGCAGCGGTTATCCATCTGTTATTTAATGTCATCGGTTCGGTTATTTTTGGAATTTTGATGTTTGTTATTTTCAAAATGAATCCGGTCTTTGCAGGAGGACAGGTATCCAGCGTTGGAATTTCCATATTCCATACGGTATTTAATATCAGTAATACGCTGATATTGTTCCCGTTTGCAAAACAGTTAGTGGATTTGTCCGGAAAAATTGTCCGGGAAAAATCCGGAAAAATGGTTATGGCAGAAGTATCCTCTGCTTCGGAGGATGTTCTGGAACGCCCGCATTTAGATCACCGTATTTTAAGCTCACCATCCTTTGCTATTCAAAGTGTGACGGAGCAGGTGATTCGTATGGGTGAGTTATCCAGAGAGCATGTGAGCATTGCTATGGACAGTGTTTTCAATGTCAGTGAAGCACAGGTCCTTCAATCTGCACAGATGGAAGAGACAATGGATGCTTTTGAAAAGGATTTGACAGAATATCTGGTGCATTTAAGTCATGAATCACTGACAGAAGCACAGATTCAGACGGTCAGTCATCTGTTATTTACAGTCAGCGATCTGGAACGTATTGGTGATCACTGTGATAATATTGCAGAACTGGCTCAGGGCCTGATTAAAGATCAGATTCAGTTATCCAGTGAAGCGGTTGAAGATCTTCGGGAGGTTCAGGAAACTGTATTAAAAGCTGTGGATTTGGCGGTCGAATGCCGGAGAAAAGAATCGGTCATGGATGTCAAACGCGTTTATATGCTGGAGGATGAAGTAGACAGCATGGAAGAAGAGTTCCGTCAGAACCATATGGGCCGTTTGTCCAAAGGACTTTGTTCCGCAGATACAGGAATTGCCTTTCTTGATATCCTGAGCAATCTGGAACGTATATCCGATCACGCAGTAAATATCGCAGAATATGTTGAAGCAGAAAAATCAATAGTATAAAGATAGAAGAGGTCCTGTACTTAGCTTGTGCGGGACCTTTTTTTCGGGGATTTTCTGTCCGAAAAATTGTTATAATTTTCGAAAATATCTTCATTTTAAGAAAAAATAATGATATTCTATATATCAACAAAAACAGTGGCGATAGAGAAAGGGAAGCTATATGAAAGATTTTCGCAGTAAAGCAGGATATATTTGTGATATGGACGGCGTTATTTATCATGGAGACCGGTTATTGCCGGGGGTTAAAGAATTTGTAGACTGGCTATATAAGGAAAATAAAAATTTTCTTTTTCTTACAAACGCCAGTGGAAAAACGCCAAAGGAGCTGCAGCAGAAATTGGGGCGTATGGGTCTGGATGTGGATGCCAGCCATTTTTATACAAGTGCGTTGGCTACGGCCAAATTTATCAGTGCCCAGAAGCCTGGGGGATCTGCATATGTTATTGGCGATCCGGGATTATTTCTTGCATTGAGTGAAGCCGGGATTACCAATAATTCTGTAAATCCGGATTATGTGATTGTCGGAGAGACGAATAATTATAATTATGAAAGTATTTGTCAGGCGGTCCATCACGTTTTGAATGGAGCAAAACTTATCGGAACCAATACGGATCTGACAGGACCTACAGAACAGGGGATTGTTCCGGCATGCCGGGCCCTGGTTTCACCGATTGAGCTGGCAACAGGAAAACAGGCCTATTTTGTGGGGAAACCCAATCCTTTGATGATGCGCAATGGCTTAAAAATACTTGGTGTTCATTCGCAGGATGCGGCAATTATTGGAGACCGTATGGATACGGATATTATTGCCGGTGTGGAAACCGGGTTGGATACATGTCTTGTTCTTTCCGGAGTGACATCCAGAGAACAGATTGAGGATTATCCGTATCGGCCAAGAATCATTTTAAATGGTGTCGGAGATATTGTAGCGTGATTTTGAAGGGCTCCATATTTGGAAACAGATATGGAGCTTTATTATGGAAATAAAAGTTTAAATTTAAAAAGTTTAAAAATAAGTCGAAAAATCTGTTGACAAACCATTCAGGGAGTGATATTATAATGAAGCTGTCGCGAGAGCGGTCAGCAAGGTTGAAAGAAACAACTTGAAAAATGTAAAAAAAGAAAAAAGTTGTTGACAAGATCTTGGGTCTGTGATATGATATAAAAGTTGCACGACATAAGAAAGCAACGACGAAGGACATTGACAATTAAACAATAAAACAATCCCGAAAGTTCTTTAAAGAGAAATTTCAAAAACGAACAACGGTCAGCGATGACCGTACTTAAACAGTAAAAAACGGGAAGATAACAGCTAGTTGTCATTCTGTTAGGATATAAACATGAGAGTTTGATCCTGGCTCAGGATGAACGCTGGCGGCGTGCTTAACACA
>DBGCEW010000227.1:0-3204 GCA_048357495.1 Frisingicoccus sp. | reverse complement strand
TTATTCTGTCCGCCGTCCTTCACCGCCCAGATTTCAGCTTTTAATCCGCCACCCTTTCCGTTAACAACACGAACCGTGACGGAATATACACTCTCATCATAGACAACATCATAAGCACTGCCTTTTTCCTGATAGATGCGATAAGTATAATCTCCCGGTTCTGTATAAGAAACCGGCCCGAAGCTTACCGCCTGGCTGTCCTTTACTGCAATGTCCGTCTGTTCCGGCACAGGATTACCGGCATCATCCGAAACAAACACCAGTCGGGAATCCACACCGGAAGGCAGGGACTCGCCCGTCACCTCAACCTCTACAGGTATCGTTGCTGTGCAAACGTACTCCGCAGCAGAAACCGGAAGGGCCAGAAGCATCCATGCAGCCAGAAATGCAAAAATCCGGCGAAGCCGAAACTGTTTTATTTTATGATTCATCGTATCTGCGTACACCTCCCTGTCACACTCACTCCAATTTATCCAGACGGCCAAATAAAACAACACGGCCATTTGTCGCCGATTCGGCACAGGTTGATAAACCGATTACCGAATCCTTTTCCATGATTCCAATATCCCGGTATTGTACAGCAGCCTCCCGGATATAAGCAAGCAGTTCTCCAATATTTCCTTTTTCCTGAGTTGTCGGATTATAAATCACAGAATCAAAAGCATCTACCTCAACACAGGCAAACAATGTGATCTTATAAGTTTTTTCCGGTAAATACAAGGTTCCTGTCAGATGCTTTTCAAAATACGAAGCATTGACAAATTCCGTGACATCACCAAACATCCCTCCGTTTGCCATATGATGTCCATATACCAGACAATAGGCATCGGAAAAATCAGGACTGTTCCGGCTGTCCATGAAAATAGAGCCGGAAAGCGAAAAATCACCATAAACATCTTTATTGATGTAATCCATGTCATTTTCCCCCTGGACCACCGGATAATCAATATGTGTATCATCAATCGTCAGCCATCCGCGCACTTCCGGATTAATCCTCTGAAGTTCGGCCAGCGTCGGGTTCTGTGTATCCCCGGAGGATGGTTTAAACTTCAACAGCTCATTCGAAACGAATGCCCCACGATTGATCATCGACGTATCCCAGAGGGAATACCCGCCATAGCAGAGCATTAACAGCATAAGCGCCGCAGCAATGAAACTGATCATCCGGTCTCCCGCCCGGGCAAACTTTGCCAATGTCTTCAACGTTCTTCCCCCTTTGTGATACGTCCGGTCTGTTCACCGAAAACGATCCATAAATTAATCTTCAAAAGAATTTCTTCTGCGCAGGAATACAACTGCAAATACAACCGCTGCCAGAACCATCAGTATGTACGGTGCGATATTCATCATAATACCTGTCGGTGTTGTCACCTGCTTTTCGTTTGTATACGTTACGGTATCATCTCCTGTATCCACGTTACCTGTCGCAGCGAGCCCATCCTTTTCATCAGAGCCCTCAATTGTTGTTGTATAACCGTCCGCTGAACAGTCTTCTTCCACAACCGTATAGGTATCCGCTGCAGAAAGACCATAAATCTTTACTTCTTCGTTATGTCCCAGTTGAACTATGACAGTCTCACCGCTGGTAATTGGTGTTGTTTTCCCTGCATTCTCCATATTATACTGCTCGCCTTCAGCACCGTTAATCGTTATTGTAAACTCAAATTCCTTTTTCATATCTGCCTGATTACCGGTGATGACTTTCTTTACAGTCAAATCATTGGTTGCATAACTATTTGTAAAACCCTGACCCTTTTCACCAGTAGCCGAATCCATAAGTGTTGCACCGTTGATGACCAGATTACCCGCCGTACCATTTACCACATACACATCCAGATTATAGGTCTTTGTATCATAGGTAATACCATCATAGTTTCCTGCTGTTTCAGTAACCTCATAACGATAAATACCCGGCTTCGTAAATTTACTCACGTCCAGATCAATCTGAGTTGATTGCGTCTTCTCTGTATCTCCCGGTGCAAAGGCAATCGTCTCTGCCCCCGCTGCAAAGCCTGCTCCACCTACTTCACCTGCATAAATCACACGACCTTCTTCAGTTGCAGCTTCTCCCGGAACAACCGAAAATGTAAATGCTGTATTTGGCATCAACGTATTGTCTTCTGCTTCTACCGTTTTTGTAAATGTTACAGAATCAACGGGTTTAATTTCTTCTGCAAATACATTCATTCCCATTATGGAAACAGCCATTGCCCCCGTCAGTAAAGTTGCTGCCAAACGCTGAATCATCTTGTTTTTTTTCATAGTTATCATCCTTTCCCGCATTAAACATATTTTTGTAAAATGCCACACTTAATTAATATACATTTATCCCCGGACCGAAATATGGATTACAGTCCGGAACGCCGAAGCACTGTGATGACCTTGCCTTTTATTTCAGTGAGACTCACCGCTCCAAAATACCGGCTGTCCTTTGCGCCTTCACGGAAGTCGCACAAAACAAAAACCTGATCTGCTCCCAGCACCAATGGATAGGAAACATTATCTTCGTATTTCGGCGTTTTAAAGTAGATATCGTTTTCTATAACGATACTACCGTTAACCATTAATTCGGAATCCTCCGTAATTTCCACGGAGTCCCCGCCGCGGGCCACAATCCGGCCCGTATATTGCACATCATCCTTTTCGAACACTACCACATCCGAATTATAAAGCTCATTTTCAAGACGATAATACAATAACAGATCTCCGGCGCTGATCCTCGGCATCATCGCGTCATCCTTCATAGGCGCAATGCCATAAACCACGCCAAATAATACCCACAGAATCAGCGCCAATAAAAGCAGACGCATCAGGAAGCCCCGAATATCCGAACCGTCTTTGAGACGCTTCCGCCTCTGTCGAATCACATTCCCAACCGTCATCGGCTCCGGAGTCTTTTCCCCCATAAGCGGGAGACTCTGCGCCCTCCGGGCATCAAAAGCCGACTGATATTCTTTATGAAGCATTTCCATCTTCCGCCAGACATCCGCTTCATCTATGCCTCCAAACAGCTTTTTCCGAAAACGCAAGCCCCGCATTAAGGCTTCAATATCTTCCATACGCTTTGCAGACATCCGCTTTATTCTCCTTTAACCGCCATATATTATTCAAAATCTCTTCTTTTCAAATATACAAAGAAAAAACTCAGAGCTGCAATCACAGCCATAACCGTCATAATAATGAAAGGCGTCCTGTTCTCGAAAA
>DBGCEW010000226.1:0-7982 GCA_048357495.1 Frisingicoccus sp. | reverse complement strand
GCTTTCTATTATTATACTTTTCCCGCTAAATGGACAGCCCGCCGTCCCATAAACTCTTTCACTGTGTTTTCGTCATTTTCCGGTTTAAAAATCGTACTGCATCAGCGCCCGCGTCATCTGTACTGCTCTTTTGTTCTTTCTGACATCATGCACTCTCACAAATGCGCATCTTTTCTGGACGCCGTAAACTGTTGTAACCAGCGTTCCTTCTTCCCTTTCTTCTGCCGGGAGATTCAGTGTGAGACCAATTACAGATTTCCTCGAAGTACCCAGAAGAACCGGAAATCCCAGTTCATGCATGATTTCCAATCGGCTGATGATCTCAAGATTCATCTCATATGTCTTACCGAACCCTACGCCCGGATCCAGTATAATCTTATCCCGGGAAATGCCTGCCTTATCTGCCAGGCTTATACATTCCCGCATATCCTCCAGAAATTCAGGGATGAACCGGACATAATCCGTATTATTCCGGTTATGCATCAGACAGCACGCCGCGCCGCTTTCCGCGATAACCGCAGCCATCTCCGGGTCATATTTCAGCCCCCAGATATCATTAATCAGATCAGCGCCGGCTTCAATGGCCCCTTTCGCCACCCTGGATTTGTAGGTATCCACAGATACCGGAATATCAAACCGATCCTTCACTGCCCGAATCACCGGAATCACTCTGCTGATTTCTTCCTCATCCGACAGCAGCGTATATCCCGGCCGGGTCGATTCCCCGCCGATATCAATAATGTCTGCGCCTTCCGCGATCATCCGCTCTGCCTGTTTCAATGCTTTATCTAATGTGGTATAACTTCCACCGTCGGAAAAGGAATCCGGTGTCACGTTTAAAATTCCCATAATATACGTATGGCCTTTCCGTGCAAACTCCTTACCGCCAATGATCATCTGTTCTTTCATGAAATCACTCCCGCTGTCTTTTTTTTAGTACTCCAGTCACATTCCGCCGCTGCCGGACAGGCATAACAGGCCCGGGATATCTTATCCGCCCGGTAAAGAATCCGTCCAAGGACTGTTTTACCGGATGCTTTTTTATCCCGGTGACTTAAAATTGCCTGACAAATATCTTCTGTTTCAGCCGCTTCATATCCGGCATCTTTGAGGACCTGCCGTGCAATACGCTCACTGGTCACATGATGTCCGGTGCCTTCCGTATATTGTAAATATTTTCCCACGTCATGGAGCAGCCCTGCGCCATAAACCACATCCTTTGGGTAAGCTGCGGACGTTTCCAGACAGTCTATCCAGGCAATTCTGGCCACATCCAGCAAATGTGTCATACCGTGGCCGCAAAATATCCGGTCCTTTTCCAGAATTTTTATCATCTCCATGGATTTTTTAAACTCCGGATGGCCGATAATTTTCTGTACCCGCTCCATATCTGCAGGAATTTCAAAATCTCTGATAGGATTCATTTTCATTTCACCATCCGGAAAACCATCTGCTGCAATGCCGGATTATTCTCAAATTCGCCGCGGCAGATATAGGTCAGCGTCTGACTTCCCGGTTTTTTAATTCCCCGCATCGTCATGCACATATGTTCCGCCTGAAGAATCACCATAACGCCCTTTGGCTTTAAATATTCCATAATAGCGTCACCAATCTGGGCTGTCATCTGTTCCTGAATCTGAGGCCTTCTGGCATAGACATCGACAGTTCTGGCCAGTTTGCTCAACCCAACCACTTTATCATCCGGAATGTAGGCAATATGGGCTTTTCCGTAAAATGGCAGCAAATGGTGTTCGCAGGTCGAATAAAATGTAATATCCTTTTCCAGAACCATTTCATTGTTTATTGCCGGAAATGTTTTTCCAAGATGGGCAGAAACATCCGCTTCCATTCCACCATAAATTTCTTTATACATATTCGCAATACGTTTTGGTGTTTCTACAAGCCCCGGCCGCCGGATATCTTCACCAATCCCCTCCAGCAGCATGCGTATCGCCGTTTCTATCTTTTTTTCGTCAATCATTTTGCCAATGCCTCCATTTTCCCCTTTATATTCCATGGTATCCTGATCACTTTGGGCTAATTATATCACATATTGCCGAAATAGTTGATAAGGAGCCGAAAATTATTATGATATCCTCCGCTCCGGCCCAAGCTCCCGCCAGATTCATCGCCCCTTCAGCTGTATCTCCGTCCAGAACATTGGCATATATTCCCTCTGCTGCCTCCGCAAGACGGCTGCTCTCAAGTCCCCGGTCATTTTCCGGTGTAAAACTGATCAGGGTATCCGAAAGAGGCGCCATCCTTTTTAAAATAGAGACATAATCTTTATCCGCAAAAACGCCCATAACTAAAATACAGCGTTTATCCGGAAACCATGTTTTCACAGTTTCCCTGAGACTTTCGGCACCCTCTGCATTGTGGGCCCCGTCAATGAAAATCAACGGCCGCCGGGACAAACATTCAAACCGCCCCGGCCAGCGGGCTGATGACAGTCCCTGACGAATCAGTGGTTCCAACGGCAGATCCAGTCCCAGCCCTTCCAGTGCTTCAATGGCCAGACAGGCATTCTTCACCTGATAGATACCGCCAAGATTTATGTTTAAATTTTTATAATCTTTGTAATCAAAGGTCTGCTGAAGCTCAAGCATATTCCCGGTTTCAGAAATCTGTCTTTCACCGACTATGAGTTTTTCCATATCTACCGGAAGTACCTGAACATTCTTTTCATGGCAGACGCTTTTTATCACAGTCATCGCTTCTTTTTTCTGAGGATAGACCGCCGCCGGAACTTCCTCTTTCAAAATTCCCGCTTTCTCAAATGCAATCTTCTCCAATGTATCTCCAAGTTGAGCCATATGGTCCATCGATATGGATGTCAGCACCGTCAGCACCGGGTGCCCGATGACATTCGTTGAATCCAGACGGCCGCCCATGCCCGTTTCCAGGATCACATAATCACAGGCTTTCTGTTTAAAATACCAGAACCCCAATGCGGTCTCGGCTTCAAATACCGTCGGAAGTTCCTGACCATCTCCTGCCATCCCGTCATAAATGTGACGTATCCGTGTCATCCCTTCAGCCAGCGCTTCTTTTTCAATAAATTCGCCATTGACCTGTATCCGTTCTCTATAATCATATAAGGTTGGCGATATGTATCGTCCAACCTTATACCCCGCCGCTTCCAGCACAGCTCCAATCATTGTACACACCGAACCTTTTCCGTTGGTTCCCGCCACATGAATGATTTTCAGCGCTTCTTCCGGATGTCCCATCCGTTTCAGAAGCTCCCGCATCCGTTCCAGTCCAAGATGAATTCCCGACTTTCCAATCTGTTGAATCCATGCCAGTGTTTCTTCATATGTCATATTTTCCATTTTCTGTCCACCTACTTTTCGTCACATACCTGAAAAATATAAAATTTCAGATAATAGGACTCATCCGCCGCCCATAAGATCGGATGATCCGGTGCCTGGGTACGGAATTCCACCTGACGAAGCCGCTTATGAGCGCTCCGCGCTGCCTGATGTATCGTCTCTGTAAACCGGTCATAATCCATAAAATGGGAGCAGGAACAGGTCGCCAGATAGCCTCCGTCTTTGACAAGCTTTAATCCCCGGATATTGATTTCCCGGTAACCCTTTACCGCGTTTTTAATGGAATTTCTTGATTTTGTAAAGGCCGGTGGATCGAGAACAACCAGATCAAAGCGTCTTCCCTCTTTTTCCAGAGCCGGAAGATACTCAAAAACATCGGCACAGACAAAATCCACCCGTTCTTCCACATGATTCAGCCGGGCATTTTCCCGGGCCTGGTCCACAGCAAGCTGAGACGCATCCACCCCGGTCACATGGGCCGCACCGCCCACGGCCGCATTTAATGCAAAAGAACCCGTATGGGTAAAGCAATCAAGAACCTCATATCCGGCGCTTAACTTTCCAACAGCCTTACGGTTCTCCTTCTGATCGAGGAAAAATCCGGTCTTCTGTCCGTCTTTCACATCAACCATATACCGAACACCATTTTCCACAATTGGAACCTTAGTATCAAAAGCCTCTCCGATAAATCCCTTCACCCGTTCCATGCCCTCCTGCTGACGCACTTTGGCATCACTCCGTTCATAAATCCCCCGGATAAAAATACCGTCTTCGGCCATAATCTCTTTTAACAATTCCAGAATCTTTAATTTATACTTGTCCATTCCGAGAGCCAGGGACTGAACAACCAGCACATCGGAAAACTTATCCACAACAAGTCCCGGAAGAAAATCCGCTTCGCCGAAAATCACCCGGCAGCTGTCTGTATCAATCACTTTTTTCCGGTAATCCCAGGCATTTTTCACCCGCATCCGAAGAAAATCCTCATCGATTTCCTGATCCACATTCCGGGTCATCATCCGGATACGGATCTTAGAATGTCCATTGATAAAGCCTCTCCCCATCGGATATCCGTCAAAATCCCGGACAATCACATCATCGCCGTTATCCCAGCTTCCAAGTACCGTTTCAATTTCATTATCATAAATCCAGGCGCCTCCTGCTTTCAGCGTCCGGCCTTCGCCTTTTTTCAGTGTCACTATGGGCATTCCCATGATTCTACCTCTTTTCTTATACCATGACAGATATACTTTATATTCATATATATATTTATTTACTTTACCATTGCCATGGGGTGGAATCAAGAGATTTTTCATGAATAATTTGTCCGGGTAACGGCATAATATATCTATGAAGAAAAATTTTATTCTTTGTGGTCTGGCGGGTTGGTGTATGGAAGTACTGTGGACCGGACTGGGTTCCATAGTGTCACGTGACCCCAAACTAACCTGCCGGACTTCTGTGTGGATGTTCCCAATCTATGGAATGGCCGCATTCCTGTCCCCCATCAGCAAACGGATGACTGGCAAAAAAACGATATTTCGGGGAGGTATGTACACATTACTCATTTTTGCCACAGAATATGCCACTGGCGCAGTTCTGAAAAAATTTCACCGCTGCCCCTGGGATTACAGCAAACAGCCTGCAAATATCCATGGATTGATCAACCTGTTCTATACCCCTCTATGGTTTGGCGCCGGTCTTTTTTTTGAAAAGCTTTTATCTCTGATACCTGAAGAAAAATAAATTTTCCATAATTTACATTTCTTCGATTCTGTCTTATAATAAATAGATTAGACTAAAAAACAGAGGTGAAACCATATGACAAATAAACAAAAAGGCATTCTGTGCATACTCATTTCTGCCTTTTCTTTTGCATTAATGAATCTTTTCGTCCAGCTGGCAGGCGATATCAATCCAATCCAGAAAAGCTTTTTCCGGAATCTGATCGCTTTTATCTTTGCAGCCGGTATTTTATTTAAAGAACAGGATTTTTCATATCAAAAACAAAATTTAAAATATCTCGTTCTCCGCTCTGCCCTTGGAACCATCGGTATTCTGTGCAATTACTATGCCCTTGGCCACATGCTTCTGTCCGATGCCTCTATGCTGGGCAAGCTGTCCCCCTTTGTCGTCCTGATCTGTTCTTATATCTTCTTAAAAGAAAAGATAACGGGCTTTCAGATCCTCAGCATTATTATCGCTTTTATCGGCAGTCTCTTTATTATCCGGCCCGGCTTTTCCCTGACGGAAATGTTTCCGCCGCTGATGGGACTGACGGGAGCCGTCGCTGCCGGCGGGGCCTATACAACAGTGCGCTATCTTGGCCTCCGGGGTGAGCGCGGACCTTTTATCGTCTTCTTTTTCTCCGCCTTTTCCTGTGTTGCTGTCCTTCCATATATTATTATAAATTTCCAGCCGATGAATCTTTATCAGATTGGAATGCTCCTGATGGCAGGTCTCGCGGCTTCCGGCGGTCAGTTCGGTGTTACCTATGCCTATAAATTTGCTCCGGCAAAAGAAATTTCTGTCTATGATTATACAATGGTTATTTTTGCGGCCATTCTCGGATTCTTCGCTTTCGGACAGATTCCTGACCATCTCAGTCTGATCGGATATGTGATTATCTGCGGAATTTCTGTATTAATGTATATGTATAATATGGGTTATCTTAAATTTACGAAAGGAACTGCTGTTGACCATGAATAAAACAAAAAACACCTTATTACTTCTTTTAACCGCCTTCATCTGGGGCGTGGCCTTTGTTGCCCAGAGCGTAGGCATGGATTATGTGGGACCGCTGACCTTCAATGCTTCCCGTTTTATTATCGGCGCTGTTTTTCTCCTGCCATGTATCGCTTTTCTGGATAAATTAAAGAAAAAGGAAAATCCGTCCGCGCCTTCCGGTCCGATTTCATCATCGGATAAAAAAACATTACTTATCGGCGGAATCTGCTGCGGCCTCGCAATCACCCTTGCCAGCACGCTTCAGCAGTTTGGTATCGCTGCCACGACCGTCGGCAAAGCCGGTTTTATCACGGCATTATACATTGTCCTGGTCCCTATTTTCGGCATTTTTCTTAAAAAGCGGCCACGGGCGATCATCTGGGTCAGCGTTCTTCTGGCTCTGGCTGGACTTTATTTCCTGTGCATGACCGACAGTCTCAGCTTCAGCAAAGGGGATACACTGGTTCTTATTTCCGCCGCCTGTTTTTCCATACATATTTTGATTATTGATCATTTTTCACCGAAGGTAGACGGTGTCCGCATGTCCTTTATTCAATTTCTCATTGCAGGAATTCTTTGCGGTATTCCGGCTCTGATTTTTGAAAACCCGACATTTTCCGCACTGTCCGCCGCCTGGGCACCTGTCCTCTATGCAGGTATCCTCTCCTGCGGCGTCGCTTATACACTTCAGGTTGTGGCCCAGAAAAATTACGATCCGACCATCGCTTCCCTGCTTCTGAGTTTGGAGTCCGTATTCAGTGTACTGGCAGGGTGGGTTATTTTACACCAGGCCCTGTCTCCGAGAGAAATTTTCGGATGTGTCCTCGTATTTATTGCCATCATTCTGGCCCAGCTGCCGGAACGCAAAAAATCCTTGTCCGGAGAAATGATTTCCGAATAACAAAAAGTCCCCTTGGCTAAAAAACTTCAAACTGTTTTTTAGCCAAGGGGACTTTTTATTGGCTTTATTCGATTTCTTTTCCATATGTTTTTAGTATTTCAACATAACGTCTTGCCAGTATACTGAGGGGCATATCCTTTCTTTTTATATATCCTATAACCATCTGTTCATCCGTATCCAGCGGGATGGATACATAGTTTCCTCCATTTAAATCTCCGCATATAATGCCGGAACACAGTGTATAACCATTCATACCGGTCATCAGATTTAACATTGTCGCCCTGTCATCCGCCTTAATCATCTGTCTGTAGGGCATTGTGCTGTACATTTCCTCGGAAAAATAAAAAGAATTTTTCTCCCCCTGTTCAAAAGACAGACAGGGATATGGCTGAAGTTCCTCAAAGCGTATCACTTTTTGTTCTGCCAGTGGATGATTTTTACTCATATATACCGATATATGACAGTAAAATAATTCTGTAAATTCCAGCATATTTTCTATAAAAATCTTTCCAAGGGCTTTTTCATTAAAGCTGTCCTTATACAAAATTCCCATTTCACTTCGTCCGTTCTTTACATTTTCTATGACTTCATGGGTTTTGGTTTCATGAACCGCAAATTCATATTCATCGTGGTCAAATTCTTTGGCCATGGTCATAAAAGCCTCCACCGCAAAGGAATAATGCTGCATAGAAACACTGAATTTTTTCTTTAACGGCCTTTTTTCTATAAAACGTTCTGCCATCATATGGTAGAGCTCCACCATCTGTCTGGCATAGCTTAAAAAGTCTTCACCTTCTGCAGTAAGAACAATTCCCTTATTATTCCGGATAAACAATTCTGTATGAATTTCATCTTCCAGATCTCTGATGGTACTTGATAATGCAGGCTGGGAAACGAATAGTTGTGCCGCAGCTTTATTCATGGATTTCACATCTGCAATTTTCACCACATAGATTAACTGCTGCAATGTCATGCCTTCACCTCCCGGCCTGCCTTAATTCTGTCAAATAACTATCTCA
>DBGCEW010000225.1:0-3471 GCA_048357495.1 Frisingicoccus sp. | reverse complement strand
ATAGCTGCCCCGAGAACTCCAGTTTCTTCACATGCTGTGATTTCTACCGGCACCTCCAGAATATCTGCAAAAAACTGACCCCAGGCAGCGCTTTTACTGATGCCTCCGGTGAGACGCACCTTCTCCGGCTGCCCGCTGCCTCTTTCAAGGAATTCCATATGATATTTATGCATAAAAACAATTCCCTCTGCCAACGCCCGCAGCATTTTTTCCGCTGAAGTATTTAATTCTATTCCGACAAAACAGGCTTTTGCTTCCGGATGAACACTCGGCTGGGCAATAAAGGGCAGATAAAAAATTTCGGAAATTTCATCCACTTTCGACAAAACTGCATCCATCCGCGAATATACTTCATTTCTTCCACAGTCAGATTTCTTTGCCAATGCCTCTCCAAAGTTTTTCACAAACCATTCCAGATTGTTCGCAGATGCTCCACTCCATGAACAGTTCAAATATCTTCCGGGATAGACATGAAACATATTTGCGGATGCCCCGGGAAGTATTTTTTCAGAAACGGTCTGATTCACACACCAGCTTCCGGCAATCATATTTACAGTTCCTGGAACATCGGCCCCACAGCCGACAAAGCACGCCATGTTGTCCATCATTCCTGCCGTTACCGGAGTTCCTGTAGGAATCCCGGTAAGTCGTTCCGCTTCTCTGGTAACATATCCGGCGATATCGCTGCCCTTTTCCTTCAGTTCCGGAAGGTATGGATACATCTCCTCAATGCCGTAAAGTTTCATCAACTCCCGGGAATAATCTGCCCGTTCCATATCCAGAAGCGACGAACCGCTCATACTGTTTTTCTCACTAACATAATTTCCGGTCAGTTTATAAATAAAAAATCCTCCGGGAAGAAGAATATGACGAATTTTTTTATAGATTTCCGGCCGATAGTATTTGTACCATTTTAACAGCATCCCAGTTTGTCCGCCCCACAGTCCGGCCTGCGTCATCCTCCGGATTTTCCTTCCATCATCGTTTCCGGCCAGACTCTCTGCAAGAGCGTTGGCCCGATAATCATTGGAATATATCCCATTATCAATCGTTCTGCCATCCTCACCCAGAATAACAAGACCGTTGCCATAGGCCGATATTCCTGTCCCGCAAATCTGCTTCGGATTTATTCCGGATGTTCGAATCAAATCACTAATTTTCTTCCCAACTTCCCGCCAGAGCAGTTCCGGATCATACATCTCAAATCCCGGTTCTTCCGAAATCAAATGAATATTGCTGCAGGACTTCATGCCAATCCGATGTCCGTGCCGATCAAACAGCCCAATCTTGATACTTGAATTTCCTTCATCAATACTCAACAAATACCCTTTCATATATATACCCCCTCAAAAACACGGTTTTACCGCTTCCGTCAACTTCTTCACAAATAAACAAAGCGCGGATACCACAAGCTGCAGCATCCGCTATATTTTGAAAAGGAGGGTTACTATGTTTCATTTCAGGCGATATGTATCATGGCTGCCTCGATTTCTGCTTTCTCCGGCATAACCATCAGCGCACCTTTTCTGGAAGTTACAATTGCCGCTCCTGTATTGGCATATCTCAAAATATGTTCAAGTGTCTTCCGGTCCAGATGTTCCATCCCTTCGTCAAGTATCCGACTCAGAACGATTCCAAAAAAAGCGTCTCCGGCACCTGTGGTCTCAACCGTTTCCCACATATGGCAGGCCGGAACCTCCACATAAAATTCTTTGTAATAAGCACGACTCCCGGCCCCGCCCATTGTCAGAAATATCAATGGGATATCCCTTATTTTCCGAAGCTCTGAAATTCCCCTGTCCAGATCATTCTCACCGGTATACCACTGAAGTTCAGAATCTGAAATTTTCAATATATCACACATTTCAAATCCCCATGTCATCTGTTCCCGTAATAAGGCTTCCGAATCCCAGAGCAGTTCCCGTATATTCGGATCAAAACTGATCCACGCACCATTATTTTTCGCTTTTTCCACGGCCCGCATCGTTCCATTCCGGTTTTTATCGTGTGTCATGGACAAGGTTCCAAAATGAAACAATCGTGTTTCCGTCAAAAGCTCCTGACGGATTTCTTCATATCCCAGCATCATATCCGCACCCGGATTTCTATAGAAGGAAAAGGTCCTGTCTCCCTCTTCATTTTTCGAAACAAATGCCAGAGTCGTGGGTACTTTGCTGTCAAAACAGAGATTTTCCACATGGATATTTTGAGAAATCAGTGCGTCTCTGAGCATATATCCGAGGGCATCATTGCCAACTTTGCCAATAAACGCTGCTTCTTTGCCAAGGCGCCGCATCATTGCCAGAAGATTACAGGGAGCGCCTCCCGGATTGGCGCTGTAAAGCCGCTTTCCCGTATCTGTCGGATCTTCCTGAATAAAATCTACTAAAAGTTCACCGATAGCCACCACATCATACATATATACCACCTCTGATAATCAACTTTCTTATCGGATACAGAATCTATTTCTTTATATCCAGATAAAATTCATACGCTTCCTTATCAGTATAATTTTCATGGATAACTTTTGCAACTGCTTTTGCCATGGCTTTCGGATCCTCTGCCTGGAAAATATTTCTTCCCATATCCACACCGTGCGCCCCTTCGCTGATTGCTCTGTAAGCCAGTGTCAGCGCTTCATTCGGCGGAAGCTGTTTGCCTCCCGCAACGACAATCGGTACCGGACAACCCGCTGTAACTTTTTCAAAATCGTCACAATAATAAGTTTTTACAATCTGAGCGCCCAGTTCTGCAAGCACCCGGGTTGCCAGAGAGAAAAACTGCGGACTGCGCGCCATCTGTTTTCCGACGGCAACGACACCCAACGTCGGAATACCATATTGGATTCCCATATCAATTGTCCGGCAGAGATTTGTTATTGTTTCTTTTTCATCCGGAGTTCCCAAAAATGTCTGAACTGCCATTGCCGAGGCATTCATCCGAATAACATCCTCTATATCCACACCGATTGTTTCGGACGTAACATCATCGGAAAGCACGGTACTTCCTGCAGAACATCTTAATGCAATCGGTTTATTGAATGTCGGCGGAAGGCAGGTTCGGATTGCTCCCCGGGTTGCCATAACCACGTCAATATCCTCCTGAAGCTCCGGAAGCAGAAGGTCCAGACGTTCCAGACCTCTTGTAGCTCCGGATATATAACCGTGATCCACTGCAAGAATTAACGCATTTCCGCTTTTCGGATTAAAAATCCGTGACATACGGTCTTTCATTCCCCAGCTCATATTATCCATGCCTTTAATGTGATAATTTGTTTTTCCCGGAGCTGCATCCGTATGAAAATTCTTTAACGGATCAATGCCCTCGTGTTCATTTTTCCTGATACCATCCATGTCTGCCATAATAAAAACCACCTTTCTTGAACTATTGTTTATTTTCATAAAATATTATGAACGCTGTTTATTTTCCACCCTTTTGCTTTCTCTCATCAGCAATATGATTGATGACCAT
>DBGCEW010000224.1:0-7059 GCA_048357495.1 Frisingicoccus sp. | reverse complement strand
AACTGGGAACGGTTGAAACCGTGCGCCCGGTAAAGGTCCGGAATGAGCCCGTGGGATGTACGGCGACGATTGTTTATGAAATGTATATGGAAAATCAGATTCCTGTATCCAGAGAAATTGCCGGGATTTTATGTGCGGCAATTATCTCGGATACGTTGATGTTCCGGTCACCGACCTGTACATCGATGGATCAGATGGTCGCAGAGCAGCTGGCAGAAATTGCAGAAATTGACATTGAAAGCTTTGCTATGAAAATGTTTGAGGAGGGCAGTCAGCTCCGGCAGAAGACGGATTCTGAAATTTTCTATCAGGACTATAAAAAATTTGTTGCAGGGGATATCCCTTATTCTGTGGGACAGATTACATCCATGAATCACAGTGAGCTGATGGAGATTCAGGACCGGCTGCTGGCATATATGGAGAAGGTGCGGACGGAGACAGGACTGCCGATGATTTTCTTTATGCTGACCGATATCCTGAAGGAATCTACACATCTGCTGTTTGTTGGAAATGAGGCAAAGGATTATGCAGAAAAGGCTTTCCGGTCAGAGGCAGGAGAACATTGGATGGATTTAGAGGGCGTGGTATCACGTAAGAAACAGCTGATACCAAAATTAACCGCCGTATTACAACAGTAGCAGGGGGTATCGAGATGAATAAGGAGAAAATTTACGTCATTGGACATAAACATCCGGATACAGATTCCATATGCTCTGCCATTGCTTATGCGAATCTGCGAAAAAAAGTAACCGGAAAGAATTATGTACCGGCCCGGGCCGGGGAAATTAACTCGGAGACGGCTTTTGTTCTGGAACGCTTTCACAGAGAAGTGCCGGGGTATATGGGTGATGTCCGTACTCAGGTAAGAGATGTTCAGGTTTCACCGGCTTACAGCGGTCATCCGGATATGTCGATCCGGGAAGCATGGGCATGCCTTCAGGAAAAGCAGATTTCTACGCTGACCATTGTGGATGAAGCCAATAAGCTTCTTGGCCTGATTACCAAGGGCGATATTGCCAAATCTTACATGGGGGTTTATGACAGCCGGGTGTTATCCGAGAATAAAACACCGTATAAAAATATTTGTGCGACGCTGGATGGCGAGATGCTCGTCGGTGATCCGGAGGGTGTCGTTGAAAAAGGAAAAATTTTAATTGCTGCGGCAAATCCGGACCTTATGGAAGAATATATTGAGGATGGGGATATGGTTATGATGGGGGACCGTTATGAGTCCCAGCTCTGTGCCATTGAAATGAATGCGGGATGTCTGATTATCAGTATGAATACTCAGCCGAATGATGCCATTCTTGAATTGGCCCGGGAACATCACTGCACAATTATCCGGACGCCATATGATACATTTATTGCAGCCCGTCTCATTAATCAGAGTATGGCGATCGGCCATTTTATGGTAAAGGACCATCTGAAATCTTTTAAGAATGAAGATTTTATTGAGGATGTCAAGGACGTTATGGCTAAAAACCGTCACAGGGCCTTTCCGATTGTCGATCACCAGGGAAAGGTGACAGGGATGTTTACGCGTCATAACCTGATTGATTTTAATAAAAAACAGGTAGCTTTGGTTGACCATAATGAGGCTGGTCAGGCAGTGGAAGGCATCGAGGACTGTGAAATTGTGGAAATTGTGGATCACCATAAGCTTGGCTTTGTTCAGAGTATAAAACCGGTTTATTTCCGTTGCCAGCCGGTAGGATGTACGGCAACGATTGTATATTCCCTGTATAAGGAAAATAAAGTGGAAATCACGCCGGATATGGCCGGACTGATGTGTTCGGCCATATTGTCGGATACCTTGATGTACCGTTCTCCGACATGTACGCCGCTGGATAGAATGGCTGCGGAAGCCCTTGCGAAGATTGCAGGCATTCAGGTAGAGGAATATGCTATGCAGATGTTTGAAGCGGGCAGTGACTTAAAGAGTAAATCCGATGCGGATATTTTCTATCAGGATTTCAAGAAGTTTTCGGCAGGAGACATTCTGTTCGGGGTTGGCCAGATTACATCTCTGGATGCCCGGGAACTGAAGAAAATTCATGCCCGTCTTTCCAACATGCTTCCAAAGGCAAAGGCAGAACATGGTCTGAATATGATTTTCTTTATGTTAACGAATATTCTGGAGGAGTCTACCATGGTTCTCTGCTCTGACAGTGAAGCGCTGGAGGCGGCATCCCGATGCTTTGAGGTGGAAGTGTCAAAAGAGGGTGACAGTGTCTTTGTAGAAAATATGGTATCAAGGAAAAAACAGTTTATTCCGAAAATGCTTGGTACGTTACAGGAGTAGAGGAAAGTTATGGCAAAACAGAAGTGGAAACCGGGAAACATGGTGTACCCTCTTCCGGCAGTGCTTGTGAGCTGCGGAGATAAAGCGGGGAATTATAATTTAATGACGGCGGCCTGGACAGGAACAATTTGTTCCGATCCGCCGATGGTTTATGTATCGGTTCGTAAAGAACGCTATTCCCACCATATGATTCAGGAAACCGGAGAGTATGTCATTAATCTGACAACGGAAAAGCTGGCCCGGGCCACGGATTTCTGTGGTGTGCGTTCCGGACGGGATATGGATAAGTTTAAGGAAATGCACCTTACACCAGTCAGAGAGGGGCTTGAATATGCACCGATGGTGGCAGAAAGTCCGGTATCCATTGAATGCCGGGTGACGCAGGTGCTTGAGCTGGGAAGTCATGATATGTTTATGGCGGAGGTAACGGCAGTCTATGTCGATGAGGCCTATATGGATGAAAAGGGAACCTTCCATCTGGAAAAGGCGGAACCGCTGGTCTATTCCCATGGACAGTATTACGGCATCGGGCAGCATATGGGCAGTTTTGGATATGCTGTCCGGAAGAAAGCGGTTAAAAAACAGCAGAGAAAAAAGAAAGTATAATACCGAAGAGGCATCTGAGAGTCTTTTTATGATTTTTCAGATGCCTTTTTGGTGTTTTCAAGAAAGCTTCCACGGATAACGGCGTCCTTTCCGTATTTTTTCCGGATAGTGTCAAGGGCTTTATCCAGTTTTTCGAATTTCTGATTTGCCTGGGCTTCGAAAAGATTCATCTGTACGGTATCCTGGTCTGAAAGCTTGGCGGTGCGGATGCCCAAAAGGCGTATTGGTGTACCGTCCCAGAGCTCATCGAAAAGCCGGCAGGCATAGGGATACAGAATATCTGCATTCTGACTCGGTGTCCGAAGATGCATCTGGTGGGAAACGGTATGAAAATTATGAAATTTGATTTCAAGGCTGATCATTCCGGCAAGCTGTCCGGAATGGCGCAATCTGCCGGAAACCGATTCGGACAGGGACAGAAGCACCTTTAATGCAGCAGCTCTTTCTGTAATGTCTGAAGACAGGGTCGTGGAATTACCGATACCCTTAGCGATATGCCTTTTGGTATCGATGGGTGAATATTCCAGCCCATTAGCGTATTCCCAAATCGTCTGTCCGTGGGACTTCAAGTGGGAGGTGAGAATGGCGGGATCTGTATGGGCCAGATCGCCAATGGTTTTTATTCCCAGAAGTTCAAGGGTATGGGCAGAGGCTTTTCCGACCATAAACAGATTCCGGACAGGAAGGGGCCACATCTTTTTCGGGATTTCTTCAGGAAAGAGCGTATGAACGAAGTCGGGTTTTTTAAAATCCGAGGCCATTTTTGCCAGAAGCTTATTCGTCGAAATGCCGATATTTACGGTAAATCCCAGAGTATCTCGGATATGTTTCCGGATGAGGTTGGCGGCAGTGACCGGTGAACCGCCGTCTTCGTGAAACGGGACATAGGTCATAAAACATTCATCAATACTGTAAGGATAGATATCCGGGGAATACTGGCTCAGCAAATCAAGCATCTGCCGGCTGCACTGTTGATAATAGGTGTGATCCGGCGGAAAAATCTGGAGCTGGGGACACTTTTTCAGGGCATCGGTAATCGGTTCTCCGGTGGTCACCCGAAAAGCTTTGGCGGGAATGGACTTGGCGAGGATGACACCCCGGCGTTTGGATATATCTCCGCCAATAGCAGCAGGAATCTTACGGATATCCACAGGCTCGCCCTGAGCGAGAAGCCGGATCGCTGTCCAGCTCAGATAAGCGGAATTTACATCAATATGAAAAATCACAGGATTCATAAGTATCACCTTCCAAAAGATAAATATATTATAATCGAAAATATGTTCGGGGTCAATGGGGGATTAAAATAGTTGAGAAATTTGAATGAAAATGATACAATGAACAAATATAAAAAATAGAAAGACTACAGGAAGGAAGTAGGATGATGACGGATAATATTATTTTAATCGGTATGCCGGGGGCCGGAAAAAGCACCATTGGCGTGGTGCTGGCGAAGGCTCTGGGGTATCATTTTATAGATTCAGATTTACTCATTCAGGAGGAAGAAAAAAAGCGGCTTTTTGAAATTATCGAGGATGTCGGAATAGAGGGTTTTCTGGAGGTGGAGAACCGGGTGAATGCCGGGATTCAGGTACATAAAACGGTGATAGCGACCGGAGGCAGCGTGGTGTATGGGGAGGCAGCCATGGAACATCTGAAATCCATAGGAACCGTTGTTTACATCAATGTACCTTATGAAGATCTGCAGGAACGGCTGGGGGATCTTTTAAAGCGGGGAGTGGCGATCCGGAAGGGGAATACACTGATTGATCTGTATAACGAAAGAGTTCCCCTGTATGAAAAATATGCGGATGTTACGGTGGATGTTCAGGGAATCCATATTCGTGAGGCGATGGAACTGGTAAAATCCTCTGTGGAGAAACTGGAGTGCAAATAAAATGAAATTAAAAATCAGAAAATGGTTTTCAAAAAATATCTGGTATATTCTTGCATTTACAATTCCCTTTATCGTTGTACTGCTTGCATTTATCTGTCAGGGCCTGTGGCCCTTTGGGGACCGGGGGATAGCGATTATTGATTCCTATCATCAATATGTCCCTTTTTTTTCCGAACTTCAATATAAGTGGCGTCATTTTGACAGTCTGTTCTATAGCTGGAATGGCGGTCTGGGAATGAATTTTTGGGCGGTCATTGCCTATTATCTGGCAAGTCCGTTAAACCTGCTGTTACTGGTGTTCCCGAAAAGCATGATTATGGAATGTTTTACATGCATTTATCTGATTAAAATCGGTCTGGCCGGACTGAGCTTTTCGGTGTTTTTGAAAAAGCGGTTCCAGCATTATGGACCAGCCATCACGGTTTTTGGATGCTGTTATGCCATGAGCAGTTTTGTTATTGGCTATGGATGGAATATTATGTGGCTGGACTGTATCCTTTTGTTCCCAATGGTCATGCTTGGGGTTTACCAGCTCATTAAACAGGGCAGAGGCTGGCTTTACGGGATATCTCTGGCCCTGTGCATATTTACGAATTACTATATTTCTGTGATGATCTGTATTTTTCTTTGCTTTTATTTCCTTATAGAAATAAACTGCAACAGAGAAATATGGCTGGGAGAGAAGATCCGCAGGTTTATCCGTTTTGCCGGATATTCACTGCTGGCCGGTGGTTTTGGCGGCATTATGCTGGTGCCTACCGCATATGCGCTGATGTCCAGTCAGTCGGCGGCCAGTACCTTCCCAAAAACATTAAAATTTTATCATAATGCATTTGAACTGCTCTGTCAGCATTTTACAGCGGTGGAGCCGACATCCCTTGGGGGAAATTTCAATCTTTACTGCGGTGCGGCGATGATGCTTTTTGTGCCGATGTATTTATTAAATTCGAAAACGAGGCCATGGGAGAAGCTTCTGAACATATTTCTCACCATATTTTTGCTGGTCAGTCTGAATACGAATGTACTGACGTATGTATGGCATGGATTTCATTTCCCGAATGGGCTTCCGGGAAGATTTTCTTTTATTTACATTTTCATGGTACTGCGTATGGGCTATGAAGGCTGGAGGAACCGCAGCCATGTACCCAAATGGGCAGCGGCAGTGTCTTCGGCGGGATGGCTGGCATTACTCGGCTATTGCTGGTGGAATAAAAAAGCAGGGCTTGAAGTCTATACATGGGGAATTAATATTGGAGTGCTTTTGATTTACGGTATTTTGCTGACAGCGGTTTTACTCGCTTCCAAAAAATCCCGGCATCTGGAGCTGATTCTGATGATTGTTATTCTGATAGAGTCCTGTGGGTACGGCGCTTTTGGGCTGTGTATGAACGGGACGGTCAACCGGAAGGATTATTACAGCGACCAGGCGGCTGTAGGGGCTTTAAAAAATGAGGCTGCAGAAAGAGAAAGCAATCATTTTTACCGGATCGAACTGGAAGAACGCCGGGGAAGAGATGATGTCACATGGCATAATCTTCCGGGAATGTCCCTTTTCTCTTCTACGGTGAATGCGGGAGTGGATAATCTGGCGCGGCGTCTGGGCTTCTATTCGGTAACAAATAAATACAGTTATCAGGGGGCAACGCCGGAAACCGATGCGTTCTTAGATGTAGGATATCTGATCAGCAATAAAAAGCAGGATACGATCCGTACCTTTGAATGGATGAGTGAAAAGGACGGAGAGAATTTATATATCAATCACTGTGCGCTGGGTCTTGGATTCATGGTATCGGAGAATATCCGGGATTGGGATTATGAGAAAACAAATCCTTTTGAGGTGATTAACCAGATGGTGCTTTCGGCGACGGATACGGATCTGCGTCCCTATGATTATTTTGGGCTTCCGGAGCCTTCCGCAGAAGGGTGTGAGCTGACAACAGACAGTTGGGCAGACTGGTCCTATACGTCGGGGGAAAGCGGAGAAGGCACGGTGACTTATATGTACACACCGGAGGCGGATCAGGATTTATATATCTATTTTAAAGCCACCCATTGCGAAAAAGTAGAGGTTACAGGGCCGTCGGGAAAGCGGAGCTATTCGGATGAGGACGGACATATTATTGAAGTTGGCGATGTAAACGGAGGAGAAACGGTAACCCTCGTATTTCATCTGGATGACGAATATGATAAGGGGACGATAAAACTGATCGCAGCAGACCACGACAGAGACGTTTTTTATCAGATATTTGATATGCTG
>DBGCEW010000223.1:0-10596 GCA_048357495.1 Frisingicoccus sp. | reverse complement strand
CGCCGCCTTCCACACTTTCCAACAGGTAATAACCTTTGCTCACAGCAGACAGACGCATCAAGATTGATATCGGTGTCATCATATCTGCATAGATTTCTCTGCATATGGGAATACTTTTGTAATTTTCTGCCAATGATAAAATCTGTTCATATTCCGGACGAATCATTGTTAAACTCCTTTCTTAATAACAAAAAAGACTTTTATCCCTGTTAAGGGACAAAAGTCTGAAACCTCTGCGGTACCACCCAATTTGGCGCAATGCGCCCGCTCTGTCTGTATACTAACATATACACTCTGCTGATAACGGTCAGAGTCCCCGTCAGCATCTACTCCTGCAGAAATCCACAGTTTCAAACTGCCCTCCCGAGTCCATTCACTGAATTCCGATATACTGCACTCTCACCACCGGCAGCTCTCTGGGATATCTTTCTTCAACTACTTCTCTCGTTCATCGGTTTCGTCTTTATTTTTTGATTCATTCGAAGTATATACCAGCTTTTCCGGATTGTCAAGAACCTTGTATGAATTTTTATTCATATTTTGAAATTTTTTTCCGGACTATTTCCACGATTGATCAGCATTCCCAGACCATCGTAAATTCTTTTTCATTCGTGGTTTCATCCACCCCCTCCAACTGAATCCGGAACTGTTCTCTTTGATAAAAAGCTACAGCTCTTACATTTTTCTGATATACACTTAAATAGATCCGGGATTTGATATTTTTTACATAATTTAATAATTGTTTGCCGATGCCCCGGGACTGGACGGTCTCTTTCACAAAAATTCCCGCCACATAATTTCCCGTAAATCCTATAAAACCATCGATTTCACCGGTCTCATCATTTTCATAGATATATATTTCGGCCTGGGGCAGCATTTCCTTAACCATTCCATAATTGCTTAGCCAATAGTCTTTTGAGATAAAGCTATGGGCTTTTATATTTGTATCAAGCCATATCTGAATAATATCTTTTAAGTCCTCTTCCCTGAATACTCGAATCATAATCCTTCCTCCAAAAAGAGGATGTTCCTCCTTATGAATCTAAACGCTCATAATCAGAGAACATCCTCTTTATAAAACCTTTTATTGATTACTGAACTGAAATATACTCAGCCATCATATAACCGCTTGTTCCCGCAAAAGCCACCTGATACCAGACAATACCGCTGGCATCGGTTTCCACACCTTCGATCAGGACAGAAACACCGGATTTCAGAGTGTTTGTGACATCATAACCGGAACCCGCTCCGCTGCGTACATACACAAGAGCTGCATTGACAACGCCCTCCCGTCCGACAACATCCGTTGTTGGAGGCGTTGTCGTACCGCCGTTATCACTGCCGCCCACGGTAACAAAATCAGAAATCATATAACCGGAACCACCGGTATATTCAATCTTGTACCACAAAGAACCGCCGCTGTCTTTTTCTTCACCGACAATGGTAATAGCTGTACCGGATGACAGGTTTCCAACAATACCATGGTTTGTTCCCGCACCACTCCGCACATTGACAGAATTGGCGTTGACGGTACCGCTTTTCGTTTCATAACCGCTGCCGCCGCCATTATTGTTACCACCATTTTCACCGACAGTAACATAATCGGAATGCATATAACCTTCACCGCCGGAATACTGAATCTTGTACCACAGCGCTCCGCTGCTGTCCTTTTCTTCTCCAATAATGGTTACTGCCGTTCCGCTGTTCAGACTGGTCACACGATTATGGTTTGTTCCCGCTCCGCTGCGTACATTGACATAATCCCCATTCACTTTACCTGTTTTAGGCTCGGTTGTTGTGCCTCCGTTATTATTTCCACCGTTTTCACCAACGGTCACATAATCTGAGTGCATGTAACCTTCGCCGCCATCAAATTTAATCTTATACCATGTTGCTCCGCTGCTGTCTTTTTCTTCGCCGACAACTTTAATCGTTGTATTCAGAGAGAGGGTGGCAACCACTCCGTGGTTTGTTCCCGCTCCGCTGCGTACATTGACGGAGCTTGCATTCACGGTAGCGTCTTTTTCCGGATAATCCGTGCTGCCGCCGCCATTGTTGCCGCTGTCCGAATTCTTTGTTACATAATCCGAATGCATGAATCCAACGGTGCCCTTCCAGTCCACTTTATACCACAGATCACCGGAGCTGTCTTTCTCTTCCCCGAGAATCTTCACTTCATCATTCTGAGAAGCAACGCCTAAAACTGTATAGTGGGTTCCTGCACCGCTGCGGATATTTACGGAAGCTGCATTGACAGTACCCGGTACAGACTCTGCCGGATTCTGATTATCATTATTCTCAATAATTTCAATATAAGCGCCATACACATAACCGGTGAGACCATTGATTGCAATACGATACCAGAGGTTACCGGAGCTGTCTTTACCTTTACCCGTCACCGTTACCTGTTCGCCGTTACGAAGTGTAATCTGATTTCCTGCACTGTCCTTCAAGTAGCCCTTGTCTGTACCAACGCCGGTACGCACATTCAGATAGGATGCGCCGACATTGACCTGACCTTTTGCAGAATAGTCTTCCATGTTTGTGTTATTATTATTGTTACCGCTGCCGTCAATACCTCCGCCGCTGCCATTCGCCGAGAATAAAGCAATACGGTTAACCCCGGCATCGGAATAACTTCCGAATAATTTTGTATAAGAATAGGCCGGGTCAATAATATTCACATTGCCATTGCCATCTACGGAATCTACAGCTACCCAGTGGGCTCCGTAGCCCACAGAAACAACCACATAATAGCCGCTGTCCAGATAGCTCTGAATCTGAGCGGCTTTATCGTATCTGCTGCCAGATAAACTCACACTCCAGTTCGCCAAAGAAAAGCCTTCCACGGCGCCGTTGATTTTACTCCAGTAAAGTTCACTGTTGGAAGTAAAGCCGCCGTTATTGCTTAAATATGTACATAATTTTCCGGGAGTCACGCCGGACTCATCGGCGCAGCCGGAGTGGACCATCAGCGTCGCAATGGCCGTTACCAGACATCCGGACTCCGCCATGGTGTCATACCCCGGAGCCATCTGCATACTCGCCCAACGGCTGTCATACTGTTTCCAGGATTTATACTCTCCGGTAGCCGCCTTTAAACCAGCTCTGTCCTCAACCGCTTCCACCGAAGCCGCCGGACCCGTATATTCGCTGGCATATACGCCAATCGGTGTAACCGCCAGTGACAATGAAGTCATAAAAAGAATCAGTTTCTTATTCATAACATTTCCCTTCTGTATCTTTTATTTCATAAAATATCTTCTATATTTTAACATACTTTATTTTAAATTTGAAGCCTTTTTGTAATATTTTATTAATTTTTTATTCACAATTCGTAAATATATAACGATGTCTGACGATCCTCTTCTGAAATGTCCTTCATTTTCTTAAATCCCTGCTGCTCCGCAAACTGAATGGAAGTCCTGTTGTCTGAATCGATTCGGAGCACCACCCTTGGTGCATCAAGCTCTTCCTCCGCATAGTGAAGTACCGCCTGAACGGCTTCCCTGCCATAGCCCAGCCTCTGATACTTTCCGGAAATCATATAGCCCATCTCATATTCTCCGGTATCCCCGATAAACATTACCTGCAGGCCGCACCGTCCAATAAGCTCTCCCGTTTCTCTCAGACATATCGCCCACAGACCAAATCCGTAAAAACCATAAACATATTGAATGTAGCTTTTCAGTTTTTCAAGCTCCTCTTCCCTGTCCTCTGACAGGGGCTGCAAAAAACGTGTATCACTTTCACTGTAAATCCGGTAAAGTTCATCCAGATCCTTCGTTTCAAACTCACGGATAACCAGACGCTCCGTTTCAATAATAATTTCTCCCATAAATCTTTTCTTTCACTCCACCCACAAAATATCCCCCGGCCTGTCTGCCAGACCGGGGGATCCTGTTTCTTAATTACATATTCTGTTCTGCCGGATAGTACAGGCGGTTTAACGCACTGAAAATCGCCCGGAAAGAAGAACGGTTAATATTCGAACTGATGCCGACACCATAGGCAGAAACACCCGTTGCCGCATCGACCAGTTCAATGTAGCTGGCTGCCTGGGAATCGGAGCCAATCGTTAAAGCGTGTTCATGATACATTGTCAGACGGATATTAAAACCGGTCTTCTGACACAATCCATGCTGTACAGCATCGATCGGTCCGTTTCCAAAGCCTTCGACTGTCTTTTCCACCCCTCTGTCCGTATAGGTAAGAAGTACCTTTGTATCGTATTCACTTCCGCTGTCACTGATATCTTCAATCTTCGCTTTACGGAAGTGAAGCGGTTCCTTGGAATCGATATACATGCTGCGGAAAGTATCCATAATCTGTTCCGGAGATATTTCTCCCTGAACCTCCGACATACCCTGAATCTTATCCGCCAGCTCTTTATGCATTTCCTTAGGCAGTTTAAATCCATAATATTGTTCCAGAACAAAAGCAACCCCGCCTTTACCCGACTGACTGTTGATACGAACCAGCGGCTCGTACTCTCTGCCCACATCGGATGGATCGATCGGAAGATATGGCACTTCCCAGATTTTTGAATGACGCTCATGCAAGGCCTGCATACCTTTGCTGATGGCATCCTGATGGGAGCCTGAAAATGCTGTAAATACAAGCTTTCCAGCATACGGATGTCTCGGAGGCACGCTCATTTTATTGCAGCGTTCAAAAACATCAATAATCTCGTTAACGTTCTCGATATTCAACTCCGGATTGATTCCCTGAGAGAACATATTATAAGCAACATTTAAAATATCCACATTACCGGTACGCTCACCGTTGCCAAACAGGGTTCCTTCGACTCTGTCCGCTCCGGCCAGCATCGCCAGTTCGGTTGCCGCTACACCGCAGCCTCTGTCATTATGGGGATGAATACTTAAAATAACCTTTTCTCTTTCTGTAAAATGTGTACTCATCCACTCAATCTGGTCTGCATACACATTCGGTGTTGTCATCTCTACCGTTGCCGGAAGATTGAAAATAATCGGACGCTCTTCGGTTGGCTGCCAAATATCTTTTACGGCCTCGCAAACCTCCAGCGCATATTCCACTTCGGTTCCTGTAAAACTTTCCGGTGAATATTCCAACCAGATATTCCCGTCAAAGTTTTTTGCACCTTCCTTAACCATCTTTGTACCTTCAATGGCAATCTGTTTAATATGCTCCTTGTCCTGATGGAATACAACATCCCTCTGGAGAGTGGATGTGGAATTATAAATATGGAAAACAACATTCTTAATGCCCTGAATCGCTTCAAAGGTCTTATCCACAAGATGCTGGCGGCACTGGCACAGCACCTGAACCTTTACATCATCAGGAATCAGCTTCTTTTCTACCAGTGTACGCAGGAAATCATATTCCAGCTGGGAAGCCGACGGAAAACCGATTTCAATTTCCTTAAAGCCAAGTTTTAACAGCAAATTAAAATATTCCAGTTTTTCCTCTACAACCATCGGATCAATCAATGCCTGGTTACCGTCCCGAAGGTCAACGCTGCACCAGATCGGCGCTTTCTGAATCTCTTTTTCCGGCCATGTACGTTCCGGAAAATTCATTACAGGTACTCTTTTATATCTTTGATAATTTAACATCTCTCAATCATTCCTTTATTATTTGATCATACTTTTTAATACACATTTTTCACTTTAACAAATTAACTTATCCCTGTCAATAGTTTCACTCTTCGCCATTCATTTTTATTCGGCAAAATCAAAGGCACCGGTGATTAAAAAAAGAGCATTGCTGAAGCAACACTCCCATCCATATCACAGATATCCAAACTATTCGCCCAGGCCAGACTCAATAACTTTCCGCATCGCCTCTAAAGCTAAGTCCTCGTCTTCCCCCTCGCAGCACAGCTCGATAACATCTCCGCATTTAACGCAGGCACCTAACACGCTTAGAACGCTTTTTGCGTTGGCCGTGCTGCCTTTTGCGCCAAAAGTAATCAGTGATCTGAATCGCATCGCTTCTTTGCAAAAAATTCCGGCTGGACGTAGGTGTAGCCCTGAAGGATTTGTAATTTTAATTGTATCGCTTACCATAATATCTTCTCTCCCACGTTTTTACATTTCCGCTGAATCAATTTAATACATATATAAAATGTTACCACTTTTCCCACACAAAGGCAACCGTTTTTTATGCCATAAAAGCAATTTTCAGCCCGCAAAAGATGCTTTCCTCTGCGGGCTAAAAATTATTTTTCTTCTATTTTGATTTTCACCGGTACATCCTCAGCCAGAAATACGTTCTGACTGGTTTCCATTTGGAGGTTTACAGTATGATTTCCCGGTTCCAGACCTGAGACATCCAGTGTAAACTTCAGTTTTGAATAATCCAGCAGATCAATATCCATAGCCAAACCATACATGGTATAACTGATTGTCGGCTCCCCAATGATGGAATATTTATAATTTTCAGATTTCCCCGTCAATTCCACAGACTCAAAGTTAATCGAAGATCCCGTCCTATCATAGGTATCCAGCTGTACCACCAGTTTTGCCGTCTTATCTGTATCCGGCCGGGCCAATACTGCCCCCATTTCCTTAACAATGCTTTCCAGATCCACAGAATCTTCCAGATTTTCTGAGATATTCTCCGCCACATAATCATCAATGGAAATCGCTTCAATACTGTCCAGAACTTCCCGGCTTCCTGCAATCTCCACCTCTGAAGGCGTATAATCCAACGATTCGATTCCATAGCCTGCTGCCGGAGTAACATTAATATTCCATTTTACCGGAACGGTTTTTGTATCCAGCAAGGTAACACTGACTTTTAACTTTTCTTCACTGAATGTAATATCCGTACTGTCTATGACATTTCCGCCAGAATCGTAGAGAATCGGGCTTACAGAAAATGACCCGTCCTCCGACATTCCCGAAACGTTCACCGATGCATAAACACTGGAAATCCGGTCAATGGTTGTTTTTGCGCCTTCAATCCGGATGATATTCGGCTCTACAGTAATATTGCCTACCGCTTTTCCCGTCATCACCTGACCCTCTGCTTTTGTTGCAACCATTTTATCCACACTGGCCAGATCCTGAATGCTGACCTGCATCATCGTATTGGCACCTTTCACAATGCTGATCTGGTTGCTATACCGCAGCGGAGTGATTTCAATAGGCACTGCACCTGTAAAGGACAAATTTGCAAAATCCGCAACAGCCTCAAAATCCTTCGCTGTCAGTTCCTTTAAAATGGACTGACTGGCCCGAATGGTTACACTGACGGTATTTCCTGAAACAACTTCATAGGTTTTGTCATTTTCCCGGAACAGGTTTTCATTTACCTTTGTTACCGGAAGTTCCAGCACCTTTGTCTGTTCCGGATCTTCAATGCTTACCACAACCAGCCAAAAAATTATCGCCAACAGTAAAGATATTACTTTCATACCTAAATTATTCGTTAGCTTTTTTTTCATTTTTGATGAATCGCCTCCATGGATTTCGTTTCAATGCATCCTGTTTTTTCATCAGCGTGCTGAGCTGCTCCCGGAGTTCTTCCTGATTCAATCCTCTGAAAAGCATGCCGTCATGGGCAATAGAAATCATCCCGGTCTCCTCTGACACAATCAATGTAATGCTGTCGGATACTTCGCTGATCCCGACGCCGGCACGGTGCCGTGTTCCGAGTTCCTTACTCAAAAGCATATTATCGGACAAAGGCAGATAGCATGTTGCCGCCACAATGCGGTTGTTCCGAATAAACACTGCCCCGTCATGAAGGGGCGTATTATGCTCAAAAATATTTATGAGAAGCTGGCTGCTGACCATTGAGTCCAGAAAAATCCCCGTACGTTCATACTCGCTGAGACGCACTTCCTGTTCAATGACAATGAGAGCTCCCGTTCGCGCCTTTGACATCTCCAGACAGGCTTTAATAATCTCCGATTTCGTCTTCTCAATCACCTTTGCCGCCTGTTCATCCACCGAGGCATTACTGCTGAAATTAAAAACCGAAGACAAAAGATTCTTACGCCCAAGCTGCTCAAGAGCCCTTCGAAGTTCCGGTTGAAACAGAACAAAAATAGAAATAATCGTTACACTGATTAAATTCTGGAACAGCCATAAAATGGTACTCATCTGAAAAACATAGGCAAGCAGCACAAAAGCAAAAATCACAAAAATTCCCCGAAGCAATGTCCATGCCCGTGTATCCCGAATCCATATCAAAATATAATAGATTAAGACACTGATAATCAATATCTCAAAAATATTTGTCAGCCGAATCATCGGTATCACCGAAATAATACGATTAAATAATCCAGCAATCGCTTCCATGCCGCACCTCCTTTTTCATTGTATTTATATTACAGACATTTTATTTCTGGTCCAGCTCGTCAAAATCAAATCCGTCAAAGGATAATTCATCAAAATCGCTGACCTGATGATTCACCGGTTCCGATGATTTTTGTCCCGTTGAAGCAACCATCGTATCGCCGCTTGGCACCCCTTCCGGTACTGCCACTTCCTCAGAAATTCCTTCCGATTTTTTGGATTTCTTTAATTTTTTCTTTGAAGATTTCTTTTTTCCAAAGGTTTTCACTGTACGTTCTGCCTGTGTCATCTGAATTTTAGGTATGGCTTTTACATAATAGTAATAATCATCATCTTCAAACTGAAGCATTTCTTTTTTTGCATAATCCAGCGTACATCCCATAAAATGAGCCACCGCCGCCAAAAGTCCTCCAAGAATGGAACCAACGATAACCATCAGCAGATTCATTCCTTCCACAGAGGATGCCTGAACAGCCAGACCGATAATATTAACAAGAGCGCCGGCGCCAATCGCAATATACCAGGAGTAATCCACAGAAAGCCGTGAAATTCCATAAGTAATTAAAATAACCAGTGTAAATACAATGATATAAGCCACAACTTCTCTGTCCGAAAATAACTTATCAAAAACATACTGATAGCTTGTCATAATCCCCTGCACATCCATGCCCGGGTCTCCCAGACTGGCCGCTTCCTGAAGGTATCCCACAATTTTCATCAGAAGAATACCGAAAGCTACCGGAATCGCTGAAAAAGGATTGAAGGCCATCGCTCCGATCAACGGAATCATGTAGTGTAAATTAAACTGGGCCAGCACCGGATAAAGAACAATCAATATCCCCTGATCCGGAGCAAATTTTAAATAAATAAAATAAAACAATAAAAAAACAACCAATGCTACCGCCGAAAGCATCATCGACAGCTTAAACAAATGAAGCAATACAACCACTGCACAGATCAGCACAAATATCGATATCGGAACTACCGCACAGATTACCGATAAAAACAGCATCGGTACAGTGCCTGTCAGGGCTTCAAAATATCCCAGTTCATTATTGATATAGGAAAATGCCAGCATCGCCAGAATAAATTTTCCGACCATTTGCACCGGATATTCGAAGTTTCTATAAAAACCTACGATTTTTTCTTTAATCTCCAATAAATTTGTCATTATTTCATATCCTCCATTGAATTCATTTTGTCCCGTTCTTCATCCATCTCCTCCAGGGTTTTTAAATCCTGATAATACCACTGGACGCGCTTCTGGGTATCCGCATATTTCCATCCATAAAAAACAATGCTGATGACTGCGAAAATAACAAGGACAATGACATAATACAGCAAAATACTCCGGGCAAATGCCAGCAAATCCATACCGACAATATTCTCCATGTAATATTCTGCACGTATGACCAGATACAGACCAAAACAGAGAACGAAACCAATGGTCACGCCAATCAATGTCTTTAATGTATTCAATCGGATATAATCGCCCTGATAGTATCTGTTAATAGCCAGGTCTTCTTTTCCCTGCCCTTTTTCATACATGGCACAGCGGCTCATAATCCGAATTTTATCTTCATTGAGCATATTCACACCTCACACTTTATTCGTCTTATTATTTTATGCCCAATTACGCATAAAAGGGCATTATTAATATAGGTATTATATCACAGCGATAAATAAAAGTCACTATCTATCCGTATTTGTATATTTTCAAAATTCCTGTATAATAAATAGCGTAGAAAATTAATATAAGGAGTGTTATTTCATGAATTCTTCAAAAATTCTTTCAATTACCGAAGATACCATAAAAAATATGCATAAACCCTTTACCGGAACCGATGAATACCGTACAGAACCCTTAAAAAATGCCGGCTCCGGATTCACAGGCGCTGCACCGGAGGATATCCCCCGTCTGATGGGACATCTGGCGGATCAGATTTCCTCCTCCCAGTTTACCCTGACCCCTGCCGAGTTAGCTGCCATGGCTTCGAAACGGCTTACAGATATCCAGCCCTTCGCCAGCGATAATGAACGCACCGCCGATGCCCTTAAATATTTTATTCTGAAACACTATGACTGTAATACAGAAACGGATATTGAAGCCCTTTTTTCGGATTCAATCATACTCTAAGCCTTAAAAAAATAAAAAGCGGGCCCCAGATGACTGAGAACGGATATGCTCTGATATGTTCCCTGTCATCCGGTTATCCCGCTTTCTTTATAAGCTCCACATTATCTTGAAATATATTCCAATACGCCCCGGATATCCCGCACAACCGCATCGGCTCCTGCATCCCTGTAT
>DBGCEW010000222.1:0-18535 GCA_048357495.1 Frisingicoccus sp. | reverse complement strand
GTCTCCCGTTTCCCGGCCAAGCGCTACGGAATCAAGTTCCGGAAAAGGAAGATATTCATTTTTAATAATACCGAGATTTTCCGTGACCTGATGGGACGTAATGGCAACTTCAAAGGGCCGAATAAGTATTTTATCTTCATTTTCCGCGCAGGCAATCTCTTCCACAATATATGTGTCATAGGGAAGCCCTCCCAGAGATGTCTCCGGTGTTCCGCCGCCAAACCACAGGCCTTTTGTAGTGACATATCCCTTATCATCGGAATATACCGTATAATTTTCTCCGGTGGTTTTTGAAGATATTTTAAAAGGGATACCTTCCATAGCCTTACCATCTTCCGAATTTTTATAAAACTCAAAATCACCGCGGACCACCTGCTCGGGAATCACCGGAACGTTATAGGTTTCAACAACCGTTCCATCGCCTTCTGCCGTAACCGGACACACATAGACTTCCTCATTTATCCGATAGCCCATTGGCGCCTCTGTCTCCTGAAGCGTCACCGTCCCCAGAGGTAAAACCACCTGATCGCAGGACCTGTAAAAGGCGTCACCGGAAACTTTAAATCCATCCTCCATCCGGCATACCCCCTGACTGTCTGTTTTTAAAACCCAGGTTCTTTCCGGAAGATGACCTTCCGCCGCCGGGTCCCTGTCCATCTGCACCGTATAGTAGCGCACAGTAAAGCAGGCGCCTTCCAGAGATGCACTTCCGGATGGCCTGTCCTCATTTGTCTGTCCATCTGTCTTTTTCAGAAGTATCTCCACCGGATTTCCCTGAGGATAATCCGTCACCTCTAACGCTACTGTCTGACTGCCGTTGACGGTCACATGATAACTCTTCACATCTATGGCATATCCTTTCGGCGCCGTCACTTCTTTTACCCAATAATTTCCGGCAGGAATCTCCCCTGATTTTCCATAGCCATGACTGTCTGTAGTTATACGTCCAACCTCTGTATTTGAATCGTCATAAACACCGTACACAGCTCCGGATAAGTCATAACTTTCATTCCCATCCGTCAGCTCCGGATTTCCGGATTTCTTATATAATTCAATATTCCCCACATCCTCCGTAGCAATACGGATGTAGGAATATATCTCTGTAGACATCTGCTGATAGGTGGCAATATCCTGATTTCCGGATTCTCCATCCCATAAAACCACCGCATTTTCACCGCCCGGCGTCATATAAACTGCAGATGCTGTCACACCCGCCGGATAATTCCCCGTTGTATAAATGAACGCTGTATTTCCATCCCTGGAAATCGAAATGCCGGGATATGCATAGTTATACCGGCTTAAAACACCGTTTGTATCACTGACCAAAGCTTCATAACGCTGATTGCTGCTGTTCCATTTTAACCGAATTTCCGGCGCACTCTCCGGATTCCGGGAGGCAAAGGAGGGAATCCGCTCCGCATTAAAAATCCGTTCCTTCAACTGATTATAATAGGTTTCACCATGGTCCGGATGAAAGCTATTCTGAATCACCTTATGAATTGCCGCCTCTCCGGCATCTGTGCCAAATTTATTCTGGGAACAGGCCCAAATGACCGCCTGGGTTACTGCATATTCGGTACGCCCGATATCATCTGAATACTGGGCTTCATCATAAACATCTCCCTTCTGCCGCCATCCAAACTCCAGAGCATACCCTATCCAGTTTTTCTGGCTGACGGTCAGATCCGCCTCCGTCAGATGCCCTCCCGCCGGACAGGCAATACCATACTGAATGCAGTAGGCCGTCATCGTATTCTCGCTGAGAGTAGGGCCGGTCTGGATGATTTTCGAATAATCATTGGATTTAAAGCCGGGAAGAAATTCATCAATAATGACATCCTCCTTTGTATAGATTTTATACATCCCCCATACCTGACCCGTGTTCCCTGACGCCATCGGCATGACTTCCTCTTCAAGTTCCTGTACAAGTTTTTCTGCTTTGATGCCTTCCAGAAATGACAGGTTCCCATCCGTTTCAAATGGTTCAAAACTCTGATTTTCTTCATTTTGTTTCTCTGTTTCCTCTGTAAACTCTGATTCCACAGACATCGGAATTTCTGTTTCTGACTCCGGTTCAGATACCCCATATATGACAGTTTCTTCCGTTATCACTTCATCCGCTTCCGTCTCTTTCACCAATTCCGTAAAATGAATTTCAAGCAAAACCTCCGAATCTACCTGTATCTCACCCGTAATTTTCTCCTCTGTTCCCCTGCTTCGGACAAAATTCTTTAACGCCCCGCCTTTATAAATGTCCATTCTTTCTGTCTCATAGCCTTCTTCCGGTGTTATTTCATAGGTCAGATAGGTATCTTTCTCAACCACAAATGCTCTGTCTAATGTATCCGGATTTCCTTCATAGAAGTTCCCCTCACCATCAGTCATTAAAATCCGTCCCTTTCCAAAGAACTTCATAGAAACTTTACAGACCTCGGACACTTCAGTTTCTCCGGTTTCTTTATTTTCATTTTCAGCTTTAAAAGTTGATTCCGGTTCAGATAGTTCTGTCGTTTCCGATTCTCTTTCTGATTCTGTTTCCTCTTCAGTCTCTCCGATACTTTCCGTTTCTTTTGTAGATTCCTCATCTGTCAACTCCAATAGCTCTGTTTCTATAAGTTCGGATTCAACAGGCTCTGTCTGTAATACCCCGGTCCCGGTACTGGCCCAAACCGGCTGTATAATATTTACAGCACATAAGATAATGATCAACAGACATATAACAACCTCTTTTAATCTTTTCACATTTTAGCTCCTTCCTGATTTTTTTAAGAATTTACAAACCCACCCTCAAGGGCATCCCACCTTTCCAATAAAAATAACCGCTCCGATTTCATTGCAGAAATTTCCTTATTTAACTTAAAACTAAAATTTCATAAAATGTTTTGGAAATAACAGGGAAAGACGATTCCCCATCAGAAACGTGGATTCAACCACAAAAGAAATTAAATAATGAATTTATAAGAATATAAAAATATCACCTTTTCTTTATTATAGGTGATGCCAATAACAGATGCAATTCTGTTTTGTCGTTTGAAACAGAGCCTTTTCGACCTTATACAACAACCAAATATGCTTTCCCTGCTCTCCCGGCCAACATTCTCGGTGAAAGTTTTTGCTGCATAAGAATTTTCCGGGCAAAAAAAGAAGATGCAGTCTCTCAACTCCATCTTCCTGTATCAACTATTCCTTTCCGCATACCTTGTAGATATGTTTCTTCCCCTCAAGTGTCATCTCAAAAGGCTCATTCTCTGAAGCAGAAATCAACATATCGTCTACGGCAATATCGCCATCGCCTTCCACATCATCATAATCCACATCCAGTCCAAAAAGCAGGTCCGTCAGCTGATGCATACCATCATCATATCCCGGTTCATCCATGCTCCCTAATGGAACCGTAATGTGGTCAACCATCTCTTTGCCTTTTTTGTTAAATGTCTGTACAGTTACCTGATACATATTACTGCCCCCTTTGTGAATCCTGTATCATATAGCACAAATATTATACCACTTTTCGTATAATTTTCAAAGAGAAAGGACAAAATCCTCCCGATGATTTATCAAAGTCAACTTCTTTTTCTTTTATATCCATTCAATTTCATCGGCTATAAAAATATGATAATTCAGACTCCGGCTCATGGCTTCCACATCCACCAGCAGTATCCCCTGATGATATCCGGTCACTTCCGCCGATATATCCAGCTCGACCGATGCTGCCGCCGGATTCTCAGGAATGACCCGGCAGAAATCCCCGTTCTGCCCGGAACATTGCGTCAGTCGGTAGCCGTGAATCACATGCTCCGTCCGGCATCCATCCTTTTCCTCAATACCTATATAGATATCTTTTCCCACATACTCCATCAAAATCTTCCTGAAATTCATACCTGCACCCTCAAAATCGAACATTCGTTCTTTTTATACTTTTGATTATAGTACAGGCTCCGGCAGATGTCAATCTCCAAATCATCTATAATTTCAACCGTCCATACTTCAGACACATAGCATAAACCCGGTAATCATAGACAAAATTTTTAACAGACATCCGAATCCCGAGCTGTCTGAAAATTTCCGCCATCTCTTTATTTTTTTCAATACGTATGATTTTGTCCACATCACTTCCGTAAATCATATGTTCCACAAAGTTCTCCACACCCATTTTATTACATATCCGCCGGATCAGTCCTGAATCGTATAGCACCGTGCGTACAAGTCCCAATTGATTCATATGATTGGCAATACGCTGCCGGTTGGCCACTTCCGACACTTTCTCTCCCTTTTTCCCAAAAATTCGACGTATTAAAAAGCCATCGGAATCATCGAAAGCTCTCCCGCTTCCCGAAAATCCGTAACTGTCCATTTTATGCATTTCCCGATAGCTGTCCATCAACCGTTTCGAAAATGTCATCCCGTCAAATCCACGGATACTCCGGCGATCAAAATCCACATCCGCATATTTAATCCGGCACAGAGAAACATAATCCGGAATACCTTCATCTATGGAAAGTGCCACGGATAAATAATAGGGACGGTTCTGCACTTCCTCCAAACACTGTTTTTCTATATAGCTTTTTGTATAATAGGGAACATTGCCCGCCTCCATAATTTCATTGATTAAATAGGTCGCCGTAAAATATTTACTTTTTTCCAGAGGATTAAATCGGATGTATCCTTTATCCACACCATACTGATAAAAAGCCGAATATCTGCTGATTATATTCCCAAGAACAAACATTTTATAAAATTTCATTTTATTGACAATGAAATCCAACAGCATCCGGTCATTCCACAAAAGAAAACCGGCCCCGTACTCTGCTTCATACTGCATGGGGTTCTGTCCCAGAATATATTTGTAAATTTTATAACATCGCTCATTCTGCCGGGAAAATTCCTCTAATATACTGATACTCTCCATCCTGCCAATTCCTTCCTGACTGCCGCCTTTTGCACGAAATTTCTTCTCCGTTTATCTTACTTCTTTTAAATACCAGCGTCAATGTTAAATTAAACCATTGACATTCTATTTTCAGCGTAGTACGATAATTGTAATGTTAGATTAAACCATTATGAACGTTTGTTCTTTTTTAGTAAGAAATGGAGGAATCCGATTGTCCAAACATATAACCTTTCAAAGATTTGTTTACAAAATCCATACGTCCCGGCTGCGCAGAAATCAATGGCATTTACGCCTCACGGTTGGCCAAGCCCGGGATAATAAAGAGCTCATTGCCCTGAGTGAAAGCCAGATACTTCGATTCATTGATGAACTGAAAGGCATTCCTCAGCCCGAACAGGCTGTCCGGGAAATCCGTTCCCAAATCCGTCATCTGAAAACCGAAAAAAATCTGGCTGTTTCACGGCCAAAAATCAAAAAGCTCTATGAAGCCCTGGATGAATACCAGTTCATTAAAGATTACGTATGCATTGTCATCGACAGTGACCGGGACTATAAAAAAATTTACAAAGACGGTTTCCGTATTAACGGAATCACCTACCGCCGCCTCCTCGCCACCACCGGAGGGGTCAAAAACAATACGATTGTTTTTGTCAGCGAAAAGCTCCTCCCGGAATTAAAGCGACGCATTGATAATGGCCGGGATCTGACAAAAGCCTTTACCCCCGCCAAACTGGAAGCCTATATGGCCCTTGTGTGCAGTTCTTCCACCCCCGTATCCATGCCGAAGGGTATTGCCGTTGTTCCTGACTGCGTCACCCGTTTTAAAGCAGATATTATTGAACTGGACGACACCGGACGGGAAGAACCCCGCATGAAATATATTTCCGGAAAAGAAATGACTTTAAATGACAGCGATGGTTACGGCCTCGCCATGCCCGGGCTCATGGAACAGTGGGGACGTGATATCGGTGAAAACTATCTGCTTCCCGGATGTGTTATCCGAAATGCCTTCTGCAAAGGCGCTGTCTTTCCGGTGGATTTCCGGAAATTTGCCCGGGACCGGGGAATTTCTGTTTTAACCGATGTATGGGGCCATGTCCATCCTGTAGAAGAAATTGAACTGGTGCTGACCCAGTCTATGCTAAAGCTCTGGGATTCCTACCCTTCCATGGATGCCTATCTGGAAAACTGCGAAAAAAACCACTATACCTTCGCTATCACCAAGGCTTCCGGCAGAGACTTGGAACATATGCGGACGATGAACTACCAGTTCCTTCAATCCTATAATTTCTCGCCGGAAGACATTGATACCCTGATCGCCCCCACCGTTCAGGAGATTCAGGAAATTCTTTCCGAAGACTGGCGTAAAACCGTTCTTTATACTATGGGTACCAGCCTGACGGAAGAAACAGTCCGCCGTCTCATCCCTGTCTTTACCACCGCCCTCATGATTGCACCGGAGATGATGGAAGATTCTTATGTAAAAGATCAGATTCGTTCCATGATTCATAAACGGATTGACGAAGCTAAAGTCGGTGTTTTAAATGTTCCGGCAAACTATTCTCTTGTCTGCGGGGATCCTTATGCCCTCTGTCAGTCCATGTTTGGCCTTGAAGTCACCGGCCTCTTGAAACCCGGCCAGGTCTATTCCCGATACTGGTCCGAAAAACATATCCCAAAAATCGCCAGCTTTCGGGCCCCTATGACCTGTCACAATAACATCCGTGTTTTGGAAGTGGCCCACTCCAGAGAAATGGACAGTTTTTATCAGTATATGACCACGCCGACCATTTTTAATAGCTGGGATACCTGTGCCGATGCGATGAACGGTATGGACAAGGACGGGGACTGTGTGATCAATACCTCCTTTCCGCTTCTTATTGACCGGGCAGAAACTCTGCCTGCCATCCTGTGCGTCCAGAGAAAAGCGCCAAAATGTATCCCGTCAGAGGATGATCTCATGCAGTCGAACCGGAACAGCTTCGGTAACGCCGTTGGTGAAGTGACCAATAAAATCACATCCATGTTCGAGGTCCGCGCCCGTTTCCCCGAAGGTTCAAGGGAATACCGGATTCTTGACTACCGCATCAAATGCGGCCAGCTCTACCAGCAGAACAGCATTGATAAAACAAAGGGTATTGAGGCCTCACCCATGCCAAAATCCTGGTACACCCCTGCTTCAAAGCCTTCCGACAGAAGCTCCTGGCAGAACTCCACTCTGACCGCCGACAAAAAACCTTATTTTATGCAGTACATATATCCATCCGAAAGGGCCGGATACAAAGATTACCTCAAACGAAATAACGAAAAATCCCTGATGCGTTTCCGCATATCCCTTGAAGAACTTTTACATAAAAAAGATCCCACCGCCGAAGAGACAGCCTTTATCCGTTCTTATAAAAAAGGCCTGCCTCTCGGCACAGCCCCCTGTACCATGAACCGGATTTGCTGGAAAATTGAAAGCCTTTTTGATGAACCGGGTAGAGAAAAACCCAAAGACTTTGATTATTCCATATTAAAAAGCGGTGTTCACTACTCCTCTCAGCTTTTTAATAAAATCAAAAAGGTTTACGAACGGTACCGCCGTGAAACCTCGGCTTATATGCAGTTTGCAAAAAGCGAACGGTTAAAACCCGAAGAACGCCAGGTTCAACGCTATCTATTCAAAGAAGAATTTCAGAGGGAATGCCTGAAAGAATGTCCCAACGAAGATTATCTCTGTGATATCGTTCTGGACTTATGCTACACAAAAACCAAAAACAGTAAACAATTTGCCTGGGATGTCTGCGGTGAGGTTTTCATTAAAAATCTTCTGAAACGTCATAACGGTATCCTTTCCTACCCGGAAGCCGCAGATGACGGCGACATTCATTTCCATGGCATGCACTTTAAAATGAAAACCATCCATATTCCTATAGACACACCAAAGGAGAACGAATAAATGACTATCCTATTAAATGAGGCCCGCCGGGCCGAAGAAATTCTGACGAAGGGGGACGCCGGCAGCAAACCGGCGGCCACCCTGTTCCTTCTTGCAAAATATTACTTCTGGAAGCACCAATTAAAGCCTTCGGAGATCGGGGCCCGCCTCCATGAATTTATGGCATCAGCCATTCTCGATTATACTCCGGCCCTGTGGGAAAATATCATCGAAGATATCTCCGGAAAAGCCGGAAAATATCCCTTAAGAGAAATTGATTCCGTAAATATTACCGAAAAAGAACTGAATACTCTGCGGAATCTGCGCAGCCTCAAGTACGAAAAGCTGGCTTTTGTCATGCTGTGCCATGCCAAACTCCATGATCTGATTTCTCCGGACAACCATAGTTGGGTCAACGCTTCCATTCAGGATATCTACCGCACCGCCCGGGTCACCGTCCGGCACCGGACCGATAAATTCCTTTATCTGAACGATTTGGAAGCCTTCGGTCTGATTTCATTTTCCAGTCGAAATGATAATCTCAATCTTCACGTAAACTTTGTGGATTCCGAAAACAGGCCTTTTTTCCATATAAATGACTTTCGGGAACTCGGATACGAATATATAAACTATTCCAACCAGGGCCGCTTTTCCCGGTGTGATTTATGCGGACGTCTCTATCCCCGAAAAACCAATAATCAAAAATACTGCAGCGACTGCTCCAAGGTCCGGAAAATGGCCCGGGACCGGGAACGAATGGCCGGACTCCGAAAAAAATCGCTTTCAGAAAATCTCCAAAAGCCCTGATTTTACAGGGCTTTTGCCATGTCTGCACATTTTCCTTATTGTGTAGAGAAATAAACAGACACAAAGGAGGTATACCATGTTAAAAGAACTGGGTACATACAAAGACCGCATCTACAGCTTATTTTCCGGCGATGATATCCTCTGTCAGCTTCTGCTCGGCAAAAACTATGCCACGGAAGTCACAGATATTCCCGCCGCACTGAAAAGCCGCCTGCTGCCCCATCCCTTCAATGAAGCTTTTTCTGCGGAACCGGGCAGCTACATTTTCTTTGAAACCTCTGTCACAAAGTCCACTCCTTCCGTTAAAACCATGAAAATCCTGATTCAGCCGGTATGTCATACAGACCATTTACTCTACGAACCGGCGCCGGAAGGATATTCCGGTCTGAAATACGACATGATGGCCCAGGCAGCCGAAGCCATTCTCTGTCCTTCGGACAAAATTCTGTCCCGCGAACGGATGAAACAGTTTGGTATCGGCAAGCCGGAATTGCAGACCGTTGAGTCTCTTGTGGCTGGCAGCTTTATCGGACGGACAATAACATTTACCGTCCCGGATTTCAGGTAGGTGAGCCTATGAAAATGGATTATGCCGACCTTCTCTCACCTTTTTCATTTTATCTGGATGGCATCGGGCACATCTGTTCTCCAAAGCTTAAAGATATCTGGAATCCAAAAGTCACCTGGAAGGGCTTTCAGGCCTATCTTGCCCTTCTCCTTATGACACCACAGACCTACTGCGGCCAGGATATCCCCATGTTTGATATCCTTCGCTCCGATGCACCCCTGCAGGCAGCCTATAGTGAAATGTTCTCCTTCTTTTTTGAAGAAAAAGTTCTCTGGAATGACCCAAACCAGCTATTTTTTACATATCAAAAAGAAAAGGGGAATTCTAAATCTGTTCCTGCCGGCATGATTCACCCGGATAATTTTTCAGAAGTCTGTGATGTGATTCTTCAGCGATGCGGCATCTCCCGGAAAGATACGGACACCGATACCTCCCGTGTCAAAAACCGACGGTCTATGGAAATTCTCAAAAAGATTCAGAAAGGACGCCGGAATACCTCTGCACCGTCCGGACAGGACAGAGATCTGGAGCTCCCGAATCTGATTGCCGCCGTAGCCGTCAAAAGTAACTCCGTCAACTTCACGAACATCTGGGATTTAACCCTTTTCCAGTTGTACGAACAATTCAAAAAAGAGCAGTCCAATGTCTATTTCGACATTCAGAAAATGTCGGTGGCTGCCTATGGTAACAACAAACACTCATTTAAAGGCAATGAGTGGTACAAAAAAGAAATTTAAAATTTAAGGAGGAAATTAAAATGGGAAATATTTTTGCAAACAGAGAGGTATGTGACCTCATTTTTGAAGATTACGCAACAAAAACACCATTCCTGAACATGGATTACGCCAATGTCAGCACAACAGAAATCACAGGGGAAACCGTCTTCGCCTACGGTGGAAAAGGTCATCCGAAACGCGTCGCTTTCTCCGGTGAAAGAGGCGGCACACTCACTATTGAAACACAGATGCAGAGCTTTAAGCTGTATCAGTTACTGACTGGCGGCGACATGTCCAAAACTGCCAAATTTATGGCCCGGGAAGAACTGACCGTTGCTGAAGGCGGCACCGTCACTCTTGCCGAAGCACCTTCTGCCGGCGCTTCCGTCAACGTATTTGATGCCAATGACGACTGCGGTACAGCAAAAGACGCCACAGTTTCTGAGAAAACAGTGACAATTACAGAAGCCACAGCCGGAGATAAAGTCATTGTTTACTACGTCAAAGACATCACAGAAAAAGTGCAGAAAATTTCTGTCAAAGGCAGCTCTTTCCCGAAAGCATTTACTGTTTACGGCGATACTGTTATGAAAACAGATGATGATGAACTCTTACCATACAAGTTCATCGCCTATAAAGCAACACCTCAGTCCAACATGAGCATCGGTATGTCCAACAGCGGTGACCCGGCAACAATCACAATTACATGTGATTTAATGGTCAACGAAGACAACGATATGTTAGACCTTATTCTTGAAGAAGAATAATTCACTTATTTCACGGGGAGCGGCCTTCGCTCTCCGTATTTTTTTCCATAAGGAGGATCTGCTATGAATAAAATATCTGCCGGAACCATCGCCCGGACCGCCGTTCTTTTTGCCGCTCTTGCAAACCAGTTTCTGACCATGGCCGGCAAAAATCCGCTGCCCTTCAGCGAAGATGCCATTTACGAAGGGATCACCATGATGCTGACGGGTATCGCTTCCCTCTGGGCATGGTGGAAAAATAACAGCTTCACTAAAGCTGCCATTGCCGGTGACACCATGAAAGAACAGATGAAACATTAAAGGAGGTTATTTTGTGAAAGGAATTTATACGTATAACAGAACAGATTATGAATTTGAATTCACCCCGGTGCTGACAGCCATGCAGCGTCTGGTCACCGTATTAAATATAGAAAACGTACTGCTTCAAAACGGCCATTACTATTCTTTATTAAAGGATATTGCCATTAAATTCTATGTTTTAAAGGCCTATGCGCCGGATTTCGAATACCCGGCAGCTATCATTGATTCCAAGGGACATCCAGACTGGGACGAGATCGAAATCTTTTTCGCCAATACGGATGTTTATAAACAGCTTACAGAGAATGTTCATCCGGGCCAATTCAAGGAACTGCTGGAATGCCTTGACAATGATCTTTCCTATCAGACAGGTATCGACAAGGCCAGCATTACCAATGAGCTTATCCAGCTCATCCATTCCTATAAAGATACTCTGGACATCTTAAATGAAAAACAGACTGCCTGATTCAAATAACAGGGAAGGATGCCAGACACGGTAAGACGTCCAAAGGCGCCCTCCCCTGATTTTATATACATATTTACGAAAGGAGTTTTACAATGCCCGATTATACGGTCAAAGTCCTTCCTGAACTTGATTCGGGAAAATTTCAAAAGGAAATGAAAAAACTAACCAGAGACCGGACCATGAAAATCAAAGTGGATACCTCCGGTCTTGAACAGGCGGCCCGACTGGCCGAAAAGTTGAATAAGACACCGATTGTCGGTAAGATCACGGATACCGGACCACTGAAAATCCCGTCCGATGCCGATATCGCCCGTATCCGCCAGACTCAGAAGGCCTATGAAGACCTGTATACCTCTGCCCGAAAAGCAGCCCAGTCTTCACCCGCTCAGATTACAGCCCCAAATATCCTTCCAAAGGGCAGAACCGACACATCAGCGGTCAAAGAAATGCTCCAGGCCCTGAATGAGCTTCAGAAAGCCTCGGAAACAGCACAAAAAACCACGAACACATCCAGTCCGTCAGGCGCCCTGAAATCCGTACTGGACGGTGGTATGTCTGCATTAGACACCGTACTGAAAGCTGATTCCATGTATCGCAATGCATCAGACCTGTCTGACAGAATCAAAGAAAAATTTTCCAAAAACCTAGATCAGCCAAAATCCCGGCTGCACCCTTTACTTTAAGTGGGTCTATCATCATTAAGAAACTTTCATTATGGCGAAAGTTTTCAAAATGGCGAGAATAGGGTTTTAAAATAAATAGAGGAATAATTCGTCGAACCCACTATTCTGTGATTCAAATCACAGTGAATCGGATGAAAAAAAGCGTCTGGAAAGACGTTCCGTGGCAACGCACGAGCCAACCCGGCAGCGACTCAGCCGTATCATATAATCCGCTGGAAACAGTTACGTTTAATCGTGACGGCGGGGTAAAGATGCCAATCGCCGGGAAGCGTAGAGAGAGCACCCTTCCTCGGAGTCCATGCAGGCCATAATTGTATGGGCTTTTAATGAATGTTCCAAGGTAAATAAACAATGGCAGTATTCTGCCGCGGTAAGCTTATACCGCCGCCACTTTCCGGCGAAACCAGTGATATTTAAAACAATATTTTTCTAACCGCCGTTCTGTCCGGCGGCTGGATAAGCTGACAGAAAATTAAAAATAGCTTTTACAATTTTTGCATTTCCAGTTATTTCCAACTGCAGACCATCCACCATCAAAAAAACCTAATGGTTTTACATCTATTGACCTACAATATGGACAACGAATGGTTGGTCTTGTAGGCGTCTCTTCCTTTGGAAGATTTTCCCATTCTTCTTCCGTCATATCATTATATATCTCTGGCACCCGGCCAGATTCTACAATTTCTGCACATATACTATACGGTCCATGCAACTGAGTCAAATCATAAACCCTCATCATAATATCATCAAATTCCGGCAACAGATTCCAATTCTCCTTTCGAGATACTTTCATTAAATCATGATAGATTTGTGTAAAATCATACTCCACTCCGTTAACCTTACAGATAATTTTTTCTTCTGAATCTTTAATGGAATCATTCGAACTACAACTCTGACTATCGTTACATAATATCTCACTATTACACTGAATATTTTTCTCTGTCACCTGAACATCTGCCCCAGCATATTCATCCTGTTTCTGCTTAATTATGCTTATCGGACAACCACAGTACGGACAAGCCTGCGCATATTCGGATACATCATGTCCACATTCTATACATTTCAATAAAGCCATATTTTTCCCTCCCATAAATTTATATGATGATAGAAACATTATATAAATTATATCATATTTGTCACTTATCGATATAGGTAAATATGGTGACCGTGTCAAAAGTTTCAAAGGGATTACCGATGTTTCCGGAAAACAATTTATCCATCTATACAATGAATTGAAAAACACGAAAAACCTGACTGAAGCTTCCAAACTTCTAAAAGCAGGAAATGTTCCTGCAGACATTGCCGAAGAAGCACTCAAAAAAGTCCCACAATTCAAAACTATTCTAAATGATATTGCAGAACCTGCAACTGCCTCCACAGAAGCTGTCACCAACTTGAGCAAGGCCCTCGAAGGTCTGAAAAGTTCCGGTGGCGGTTTGTCTTCTCTGGATGATATTTTCACTGGAATCGGCACAACACTCAAACTCGGGCTTCATAATCCATTAACGTGGATTGCCGGAGCCGGAGTTACCGCCATCGGAGCTCTGATACTGAAAGCCACAGAATTTGACCGGGCTGTCAAAGCCAGCGGCAAATCCCAGTCCATCTACGCATCTACCGCCAATGAATTGGCCACTATGAATTCCCAGTTGGATTCTGCCTCCCAACGTATCTCTGAGCTTCAGACTAAACAAAATCAGGGCGGCCTTTCCTTTGCTGAAGAAGCTGAATTAAATACCCTGCAGCTTCAACGCACCGAAATGGAACGGGATATCCAATTGAAAGAGCAGACGGCCAACCGTCAATCAAAAGAGGCGGTCAATGACGCTCTGAAAGCCCTGAAACAGACAAATACCTTAGACCTGACCGCATCGTCCTCGCAGGTATATGACGATTTTGGTACCGCTTATAACGTCCCGAAGGAAACCGATATTGTTACAGCCACAGCCAATGAAATTGAACAATTGAAAACTCTGAAATCTGACAGAAATAAACTGCTGAAGGAACTAAAAGATCCAGATCTGTCCGATGATGAAAAGTCCACGAAAGAAAGCCTTCTTAAATCGACCGAAGCTGACATTGCAAAATATTCAAATAATATCGAAGACCAGATTCAGAATCTGCAAACTTTACGTGAAAATCTGTCTGACCCGATAACCGGTATGATGAAAAGCGGCATGAGCCAGGAAGCCCAGGATTATTATCACAGCATCACCGACATTCTTGATGACTTTAACACAATCGACCTTTCTGATCAGGAAGCCTCCATTGTCAAACTTGACAGCTTTTTCAGTGCCGCCCCGGGACGAAATTTCATCAAAGACACTCTGATGGAATCTGCCAGTTCCACATATATGCTTCAAAATGCGCTTTCCGAAATGGGACTGACACTGGATGACCTTGGTGTTGACAGTGTGGAAACATTAAAATCCTATCTGGATGATGCCAAAGCTTCCGCCGATGCCGCCTCGAAATCCATTCATTCCATCGATGGTTCCTTTGAAGGCGTCCAAGCGGCCTTTGCAACCGCAAACAAAGGTACCAAATGGTCATCGATGGCAGAATATCTCAAACAGGCCAAGGAACTCTACCAACAGGGAAAAATCGGCACCGATGATTTTCAGTCTGCCGCTCAGATGATTACACCATATAAAATCAATACGGAAGATTATAAGTACGATGCCGAAGCCTACGCAGCAGCCTGGGAAAATGCCTACCAGAAGGTATCCCGATGGTTTGACACAGGTAATCCGAATGAAAGCATGATGAACTTTGCCAGAGATTTGGACAGTGTAGACGGTCAGCTTGGCAACCTGGATGATGCCCTTGTGCATATCGATGAAACCGGAGGCAGATTTAATCTTGGCTTTAAATTCAAATCCACTGCCGAAGCTGCCAAAGCTTTAAATACTAACGTCGAAGTCGTCGAAGCCATGCTTCACAATCTGGAAGACAGTGGTTATGAATTTGATGATGTGTTATTCAGTGGAGATGGCATTAACCAATATAAAGAATCCATCGACGGTATCCACGAAATTTATAATTCCATGAATGAAGGCAGTTCTAAAGACCGTCTTGGCAACCTGTTAACACAATGGGATGCCGAATATGCCGGGTTTGAAGAAAACCTTGAAAACCTCAGTGAAGAACAGGTTATACAGCTCAGATTTGAATATGATATGGCTTCACTCCAAATGGAAATCGGCCAGCTTCAGGAAATGTGGAATGAAGGTGACCGCTCCGCTGAAACCGGAGCAGCCTTAAATGCCTCCAAAAGAGCCTACCGTGACGAACGTGAAGCCCAGACCGGATATGACGAAGCAGATGATGAAGGTTATCGCTTTGCATCGGACAGAATCGCCGATTTACAATCTCAATTCAAGTCTGGTCAGAGTGATGAAGAACGTGAAAGTATTCAAAACCAGATTTCTGCTATCTATGACTTACAAACAACTTTTCAGGATGTTTTTTCCGACGGAAATGCTGTGGATTGGGAAAGCTTTCTCGGCTCATCTCAGGCACAGGATGTTATGGATGAAATCCGGGAAAACACCGGACTTACCAAAGAGGATTTATCTGATCTGCTTGACGTAAATGCTGATGACCTCATCCGTAAACCGCCGCACATCGAAATCGAAGGCGAAGTGAATACAACAGAGATTGAAGATAAAATGGCTGATATGGAGTTCGGAGGGAGTATTTCCTTTAAAGCCTCTGTGGATGATGCGGAAACTCAGATTACGGCCATTAAAAATGCACAGGGTTCTATCTCCTATGTAGCCCTGATAGATGGTGTTTTGCAGAAAGTTACTCCGATAACCCAACAGGACGGATCAATTTCCTATGAAATCGTTGACTCTGATGTAAATGGCTATACACCACCTGAAAAACCCGGTGTTGCTTCTTATTCACCTAGTTTTACAAATATCGGTTCAGCTCCGACCATTTTCGGTACAGCTATTTATACAGCCTCTGTCATTGGAAAGTCTCTTTTAGGTCTTTCCTCCGGCACGCTTCTCTCTCCGGCCCACGCATACGGCACAGGCTACAACGCTTTCAACACCCATCCCGCCTATGCCGACGGCAGAGTTGCCCTCTCTCAAAATGAAACAGCTCTGGTGAATGAACTTGGAACAGAATCCATCATCCGTGATGGCCGGTGGATGCTGATCCCCGGCGGTATGCACACCCACGCTCTGAAAAAGGGTGACATTATCCTGAACGCCAACCAGACGAAGAGCCTTATGAAATGGGGCAAGGCCACAGGCAAAGGCCGTGCCTATGCCGATGGCACTTTAAATCCCGGTCTCGCCAATGCCTACGCCGACGGTAGCGATGATAAATCCGAAACCTTTGACTGGATTGAAAACCGGATCGACTATCTGGAAAAGCTGACGAATGAATGGAAAAACCGTCTTGATGCTCTGACAACCTATAAAGCTCAGAATTCCTATATCAATCAGGTCGCCGCTTCGATGCAGAATGAAATTGCCAACCTGAATGACTCTTATAATGCCTATATGGCAAAGGCCGCTTCCCTCGGACTGGACAGCAGTTATGTGGAAAAAATTCAAAAGGGCCAGATTACCACCGAAGATATTACGGATGAAGATTTGAAAGAAAAAATCAAGGAATATCAGGACTGGTACGATAAAGCTCAGGACTGCCGGACTTCCATTGAAGACTTAAATGCGGATGTCCGCGAACTGGATGAAGAACGGATTGACAATATCACCGATGACTTTGACAATCTTTCCTCCGTATTTAAGACGGTCATTGATTATTATGAGACCATGAACGAACTTGCCGAAAAACAGGGCATAACCCTCGGTCAGACCGATTATGACAGTCTTATTAAGTACAACAATGAACTCAAGGCGGTCAAGCAGGAAGAACTCTCGGCTCTACAGGCTGAATTTGACCACCTTCTGAAAAACCGCGCAAACTTTGCCGGGTCTGACCAGTATATGAAAATGCAGGAAAACCTTTTCTCTCTGAAAGAGGAATTGCTGTCCATCGATGTAGAGCTGGAAAATATCAAAGACGATATTGTCGAAGCCGATTTCAGCAGTTTTAAACAGAATACCGGTCAGTTGAAGGATTTTTCCGATGAACTGGACCGCATTGACGATCTGCTGAATGACAATGCCCTCTTTGACGATAAGGGCGGTCTCACCTCCGTTGGACTGACAAGGATTGCCCTTCTTTCCGGGCAGATTTCCACAGCCCGACAATCCATGGCCGAATATGAACACGCCATTGATCAGCTTAATCAACATCTCGCCAACGGAAATATTACTCAGGAAGAATATAATGAATCTCTGAAAGAATACCGAGAAGGCGCCCAGAATGCTGCTGCCGATGTCAAAAAATACCGGGATGCCGTGATCGATTTCGTCAAAGACGGTCTCAAGCAGGAACTGGATGCCAATAAAGAACTGATTTCCGCCCGGAAAGAAGCGCTCCGAAGTCAGAAGGAATATGGGGACTATCAGGAAAAGCTGAATGAAAAAAATAAGGACATTCAGGCGATTCAGTCTCAGCTTGCCGCTCTTTCCGGCCAGTCGGGAAAAGGTGTGGACCGACAGCGCCGGGAACTGGAAGCCCGGCTTAAAACCCTGGAAAAAGAAAAGCAGGATATTCTGGATGACCGGGCCTACGATATGCGTCTTGAAGGTTATGACCAGGCTTCCGATGCCCTTGAAGAGAAATACGATGCCTTTATCAAAGATCTGGAAACCGATAAAGACGTTCAGGACAAGGTCATCGACGATACCCTTCAGAAAGCCGCAGATAATTATGGTTCTGTAGCCGATGAACTGAACAAGCTGGATGTCAATATGTCCAATGCTGTTGCGGCGCCATGGCTGTCTGCCGGAGCCGCAGCCGAACAAAATCAGAATGCCCTTGGCGGTACTTCGGCCAAATCGGATATAACCACGGATAAAATCGACACCTCCAAGCGTGAAGAAGCTTCCGTTATTGATTCAATAACTCCGCCATCTTCTGAAGAGCCCTATAAGAAACCGGAGGATTCATCGCCTCCGCCATCCCAGTCTTCGGGACAGAAATCTCCAAATGACCTGGGTCTGGACTTAAACCCGAATACAAAGGGTCTGGACTGGCTGGCCCGTGATACTTCCATCCGTGACCGGATGCTCTATAACGGCTGGGCCGCCACTGATAAAAATTACCAGCTTCTCTACGGCTGGGCCGGGGGACAGGGTAACTGGACCGGTTCTGCCGAACAAAACAATCAGATTTTAAGCGCTCTGAAATCCGCCGGATTCAGTCAGGGCGGTATTTTAAAAGCCACCGGCGAAGACGGTTTCTTCCTGGGGCGTAACGGAGAAGCGGTCCTCACCGAATCCCAATGGCATATGGTTCGTGAACTGGCAAATCAGGCGCCGGCTCTTATGC
>DBGCEW010000221.1:0-5361 GCA_048357495.1 Frisingicoccus sp. | reverse complement strand
ATGGTTGAAGCCGGAGGACTTTGTACATACAGCATTGATTATTATGAATTAGGATATCTTGCAGGCCAGATGGCTGTGAAGATTCTCAAAGGCGAAGCAGAACCTGCAACAATGCCGATTGAATATTATCCATCGGATAAATGTGAATTCATTGGTAACGATGCTACAGCAGAAACACTTGGAATCGATCTTTCTGTTGCAGAATAATTATACTTAAACAAAAATCACTCCGGCAAATATGAATTTATATTTGCCGGGGCTATTTTTTTACGGACGGTTAAATAAAATTTGGAGGAGAAAGACATGAATATTGGCGGTATTTTGCTGGCACTTCAGGGCGCAGTGTCCCAGGGAATTCTCTGGGGCGTTCTGGTCCTTGGTGTTTATATTACCTATAAAATTTTGGATATTGCAGACTTAACGGTAGACGGCAGTTTTGCACTGGGCGGATGTATCTGTGCAACCTTTGTTGTCGGATACGGGATGAATCCCTTTCTTGCATTACTTATTTCAACGCTGGCGGGAATGATCGCCGGAGCTGTTACAGGGTTTTTGCATACAGTTTTTGAAATTCCCGCAATTTTATCAGGAATTCTGACACAGATTGCTCTCTGGTCCATCAATCTTCGAATTATGGGAAAAAGTAATATTCCTTTATTAAAATCAAAAACTATCTTTTCGGGCTTTATGGAACTGACAGGATTGAAATCTTCTCAGGTTTCCGCAATTATTGGTATTTTAATTGCTGTTATCCTGATTACTATTCTCTATTGGTTTTTTGGAACAGAAATCGGATCGGCCCTTCGTGCTACGGGGAATAATGAAGATATGATTCGCGCCCTTGGTGTCAATACAAAGATGACGAAAATGATTGCCCTCATGCTGAGTAATGGTTTGGTGGGACTTTCCGGTGGTCTTGTCTGCCAGAGTCAGAAATATGCAGATATCGGTATGGGTACGGGAGCGATCGTTATTGGTCTGGCAGCCATCGTTATCGGTGATGTTCTTATGGGAAAACTCCGTTCCTTTTACAGCCGTTTGATTTCAGCAGTGGTTGGTTCGGTGGTTTATTTTCTGATTCGTGCCATCGTTCTTCAGCTCGGTATGGATGCCAACGACATGAAATTATTATCGGCAATTATTGCAGCCCTTGCCCTCTGTATTCCTGTTGCTATAAATAAGTACCGTGCAAAGCGTATGTATACAGAAGGAGGCGACGAGAATGCTTAAAATTTCAAATGTAAGCAAAACTTTTAATACAGGAACGATTAATGAAAAGAAAGCACTTCGAAATATCAGCCTTCATTTGGAGGAGAGAGATTTTGTTACCATTATCGGTGGCAACGGTGCCGGGAAATCAACGATGCTGAATATGATTGCCGGAGTATATCCGATTGATTGCGGTGTCATTCAGCTGGATGGCCATAATATTTCGCAGCTGCCGGAACATTCCCGGGCTAAATATCTCGGAAGAGTTTTTCAGGATCCGATGCGTGGAACCGCTGCAGATATGGAAATTCAGGAAAATCTGGCATTGGCGCTTCGGCGTGGAAATTCCCGTGGCCTTGGCTGGGGAATTACGAAAGAGGAGAAGGAGCAGTATAAAAAACTGCTGACCCGGCTGGATCTTGGGCTTGAGGACCGCCTTTCCTCCAAAGTCGGACTTCTTTCCGGCGGTCAGCGTCAGGCGCTGACTCTGCTTATGGCCACATTAAAGAAACCGAAACTGTTGCTTCTGGATGAACATACTGCTGCACTGGACCCGAAAACAGCAAAGAAGGTTCTGGATTTAACTGAAGAAATAGTCAACGAAAATAAGCTGACAGCCCTTATGGTTACCCATAATATGAAGGATGCCATTCGCCTTGGAAACCGTCTGATTATGATGCATGAGGGACAGATCATTTACGATGTCCGCGGCGAGGAAAAGAAGCGCCTTCAGGTCAGTGATCTGCTTCAGAAATTTGAACAGGCCAGTGGCGGAGAATTTGCTAATGACCGTATGCTGTTGTCCTGATTTTAAATTCTAATGGAATAAGTTAAAAATACCGCTATATAATTAAATGAGATTATAAGGCGGTATTTTTTATGGATTCAAATCAGAGACGTGAAATACAGAATATGCGGGAGCGGTGCGGAAGGGCAACCAGGGACTATACCGATCATCTGAATGGCATCAGTCCGGGAATTTATCTGTTATTCCGGTGTTTTCTGGCACTGGCATTTTTTGTATCGGCAATTATTTTTCCTATGGTTTCAGAAAGCAAAATACCTTCAGAATTAAAAGAAATCCCTGAACAGGTTGCTGTGAATTATACAGTGGAAGATGTGACGGTTTTTATGAACCATTTGAAATATTAAAAAATCTGGTATATAATTCTTTATAGTACAGATGATTTTATTTATATAAGGAGGAATCTTATGAAGTTATCACTTAGAGACAAATTTCCTGAAATGACTGTAGATACGACGAAGGGACAAATTCATCTGCCAGAGGATTATCATGGAAAATGGTTTATTTTATTTAGCCATCCGGCAGACTTTACACCGGTATGTACCACAGAGTTTGTTGGCTTTCAGAAGAAAAAGAAAGAGTTTGACGCATTGGGCGTTGAATTAATCGGTTTAAGCGTAGACAATCTGGAATCTCACCGGCAGTGGATTCAGTGGATTAAGGAAAATATTTATGTGCAGATTGATTTTCCGGTCATTGACGATGAAAAGAGACTGGTGTCTGAAACACTTGGACTGATTCAGCCGAATGCAGATGATACAGCAACGGTGCGTGCGGTGATTATCGTAGATCATAACGGAAAAGTGCGTACGATTTTAGAATATCCAAAGGAGATTGGAAGAAGTATTGATGAAATACTCAGAACGGTCAAAGCACTGAAACTGGCATCGACAAAAAAGGTTTTCTCTCCGGCAAACTGGCCGCATAATGAGATTATCGGGGATAAAGTTTTATTCCACAGAGGTGAAAATGATGATCCGGCTCTGGACAAGGAAAGAGGTATTTGCTGCCTGTCTGACTGGTTCATTTATAAAAATTTAGAAGAATAGTGAGTCTGCACTGACTTTGCCGGGATTTCCAGATTTGTTTTGGAAGTCCCGGTTTTTGCTTCAGAAAATGGTTTTAAGCAATTAATTGCCTGAATGTTTGTTGTTTTGTGCTGAATAATTAAAAATATATAAAAATATTTCAAAATATTATGACTTTTAGTGATGATTCCGATGACTTTTATGTGTTTGGATTATTTGACTGTATAATTTATACTATACATACAGTAACAAAAATACGAGTATTGGGAGGATTATTATTATGAAAGATGTTGTTATCGTGAGCGCGGTACGTACACCAATCGGTAGATTCTTAGGGGGACTTTCATCGATGAGTGCAGTTGATCTCGGGGTCGTTGTTGTGGAGGCGGCGATGAAACGGGCAGGGATTAAAGCTGAGCAGGTAGAAAATATTGTCGGAGGAATGGTTTATAAGGCGGCTGCAAAGGGGAATCCGGCACGTCAGGTGGCCATTAAAGTGGGGGTTCCTGTTGAAGCAACAGCTTCGACGGTGGATCAGCAGTGCGCATCGGCAATGCGGGCATTTGAGATTGCATCACAGGGAATTATGCTCGGAAAAGAAGATATAAGTATTGCTTTTGGGGTTGAGAGTATGTCGAACGTTCCGCATATGATGATCGGAAGCCGCAATGGGTATCGTATGGGAGATATCAAGGTTGTTGACGGCCTGACATATGATGCCCTTGTATGTGGCGTTTATGGGAAACATATGGGATTTACGGCTCAGAATCTTGCAGCTCAGTATCACATCAGTCGTGAGGAGCAGGATGAATTGGCGGCTCTCAGTCATAAACGGGCTGTGGAAGCTCAGGAAGCCGGAAGATTTGATAAAGAGATCATTCCTGTTGAAATAAAAACCAGAAAGGGTGTTATGGTGGTTTCAAAGGATGAAGGCCCGAGTACTTCCTCTACAGCAGAGGTTCTCGGAAAGCTGAAGCCTGTATTTGGTGAAACCGTTACGGCAGGGAACGCATCCAGTATTAATGATGGTGCAGCCGCTATTGTGCTTATGTCAGCGGATAAAGCCGAAGCGCTGGGAATCAAACCGATGGCAAGACTCCGTTCCACGGCAAGTGCCGGAGTTGCGCCGGAAGTTATGGGGATTGGTCCTGTTTATGCTATTCCAAAAGCCCTTAAATATGCGGATTTGACGATGGATGATATGGAATATTATGAAATTAATGAAGCTTTTGCAGCCCAGTTTTTAGCCTGTAACAGAGAGCTGAAATTGCCAATGGATAAAGTCAATGCAAATGGCAGCGGTATTTCTCTGGGACATCCTGTGGGGTGTACAGGAATTCGGATTATTGTTTCCCTGCTGCATGAACTTGAACGCAGGAATGCAAAATTTGGATGCGCATCATTATGTGTTGGCGGAGGCCCGGCAATGGCTACCGTCGTAGAAATGCTTTAATATTGTGAAAATGTGTTAATGCGTATATACTAAAGATATAAAAAGGAGGGCTGGTATGACGATTAAGCAGATTGCGTATTTTATAGAATTGGTAAAACAGGCGAATTTTACCCGTGCAGCTAAAGAGCTGTTTATATGCCAGTCCGCTTTAAGCAAGTCCATCAAACAGTTAGAGGATGAGCTTGGCATACAGTTGATTGACCGGTCGGTGTATCGGTTTAAGTTAACCCCGGAGGGAGAGATGTTTTATCACAGAGGGCAACAGGTGCTGCATAATATCAATGATGAGTTAAACCGTCTGAAAGACAGTATTCATCTGATCCAGGGGCAGGTTGTCGTAGGCATTCCACCGGTACTTGGTACGGCATTTTTTTCAAATGTTATTCAGGATTACCGAAAACTTTATCCGGATGTTGATTTAAAAATCGTAGAGGTCGGTGCCAAAACTATTAAGGATATGGTCGTATCCGGAGAAGTGGATGTCGGAGTGGTCATTCTTCCTTTTTCCGATCCGGGATTTCAGGTGTTTCCGGTGATTGACTCGGAGAATGTTTTGCTTGTCAGCAAAAATCATCCTTTTGCAAAATGCGAAAGTGTTAAGGTATCAGAGCTGAAAAATGAAAAATTTATTATGCTGAATAATACATTTACAATTCATGACCGTATTTTGGAAATGTGCCGTAATGTCGGATATGAACCTTCCGTGGCTTTTGTCTCCTCTCAATGGGATTTTATTGCAGATCTGGTGTCAAAAAATCTGGGAGTCTCTATGCTGCCGAGAAAGATTTTTTCACGATTTCCGATTCCGGATATACGGCTGATACGACTTGTTGAACCCGAATTTCCCTGGAGAATTGCGATGGTTA
>DBGCEW010000220.1:0-5905 GCA_048357495.1 Frisingicoccus sp. | reverse complement strand
TCAACCATGCCCTGTTCGCCGCAGACAACCGGAAGATTATTTTCATTGGCAACCATTGCTACAGTATTCATGCCTGCTGCAATTGTATTATCTGTAAAGCTGTATAAAGCATCCACCTTACCCACAGCGGATTCAACAACCGACTGGATTTCATTGGAGCTTGCTACGGAAAATTCAACCACATCCAGTTCCTTTTCTGCACAGACTTCTTTGGTCATCTGAAGCTGGATTTCAGAATTACTTTCTGCGGAACAGTAAAGAATACCGATAGTTTTTGCTTCCGGAAGGACCTTCTGCAAAAGTTCAATCTGAGCCTCGATCGGTGTAAGATCAGAGCTTCCTGTAACGTTTCCGCCCGGAGCTTCATTACTGTCAACCAGACCGGATGCTGCATAATCTGTAATCGCTGTACCGACAATCGGAATCTCTGTGGTACATCCTGCAACGGCCTGAGCTGCCGGTGTTGCAATCGCAAGAATCAGATCATTTCCGTCATTTACCAGTTTTTCCGCAATCGTCTGACATGCGGACTGATCTCCCTGAGCATTCTGCTGATCAATTTCATAAGAAATGCCCGAATCATCCAACGCTGCAACAAAGCCTTTATTTGATGCATCCAGAGCTGCATGCTCCACTAACTGCAAAACACCCACTTTGTAAGTTTTTCCATCATCTGCTGCAGCTTTTTTTGTTTCAGCAGTCGTTTCTGTCGTTGTTTCTGCTTTCGTTTCAGCAGTCGTTTCCTTTTTTGCAGAGCCTCCACATGCTGTCAAAGATGCGATAACCATGGCCCCTGCCAGTAACATTGCGAGTGACTTTTTCATCTCTTCATCCTCTTTCCTTTTTACTTCAATACATAAAAGCGCTGAAGCAACGCTTTATTAATAATATAGTATATTTACGTAAAAAAGTCAATGAGTTTTCTTTCGGTCAAAGCGATTTTCATTGCCCTGAAGAAGTCTCTGAATATTTGTTCTGTGGCGCATCCACGCCATTGCCCAAAATACCAGACTGACCCCAAACAGATGCCATTGTCCCGGATAAAAAATCAAAACACAGACCGGAAATGCAAGGCTCATAAAAAGGGAACCCACCGAAACATAACGGGTTGTAAAAAACAGAATAAGAAAACCGATAATTCCGATAAGGCCGATGCGGAAATCCAGCGCCAGCATGACCCCGGAAGTTACTGCAATACCCTTTCCTCCCCGAAACTTCAGATAAAAAGGATAATTATGCCCCAGAGCCACGCCAAGGCCGGTATAGGCCAGAAGGAGCTGAAAATCCAGTCCTGGAACAAGCCATAATCCATAAATCAGATATTTTACAAATAATATTGCAAGAATCGCCTTTAACGCATCTCCGATATAAGTCATATATCCGGCCTTTTTGCCAAGAACCCTCAGTGTATTTGTTGTTCCCGAATTGCCGCTTCCATAATCCCGGATATCAATTCCATGACATTTTCCATAGATATAACCGGTCTGAAAACATCCAAAGACATATCCGACAACAAGACAAAGAATTATATCTCTGATCATCTTTACTTATCCTTTCTTTCACGCATAATAAATTTCAGCGGCGTTCCCCGGAAACCGAAAGCTTCACGGATTTTATTCTCAATATAACGTGTGTAAGAAAAATGTGTCAGTTCTTTATCATTCACAAAAATAACAAATGTCGGCGGTTTTACAGCCACCTGGGTAATGTAATAAAGTTTCAGCCGGCGGCCTTTATCTGACGGCGGCTGTTTTAAAGCAACGGCTTCGGCCATAATTTCATTCAGCACACCTGTGCCTATACGCAGCGAATGGTTCTGAATGACCATATCGATAAGCTCATAAAGCTTTGTGATCCGCTGCCCGGTCATGGCTGAGATAAAAACAAGCTCCGCATAAGGCATATATGCCAGGGTTTCACGGATTTTTTTTGTATGCTCATAAATCGTCTTATCATTCTTCACAACGGCGTCCCACTTGTTGACGGCAATGATAACGCCTTTTCCGCGTTCATGGGCGATTCCGGCAATCTTCGCATCCTGCTCAGTAACCCCTTCCGTCGCATCGATCATCAGGAGAACAACATTCGCCCTCTCTACGGCAGCCACAGCCCGAATGATGCTGTACCGTTCCAGATCTTCTTTAATCTTATTTTTTCTTCGGATTCCTGCAGTATCAATAAAAACATATTCCTGTCCATTGAATTTCACGACTGTATCAACGGCATCCCGTGTTGTCCCTGCAATATTTGAAACGATGGAACGCTGACTTCCGCAGAGTTTATTTATGAGGGATGATTTTCCGACATTCGGCTTTCCGATAATCGCAATTCTCGGACGTTCATCCTCTTCTTCCTCGGCAGAGCCTTCCGGAAAATATTTCACCACTTCATCCAGCATGTCTCCGAGTCCGAGCTGGGAGGCTGCTGAAACCCCATAAGGATCTCCGATGCCAAGGTTATAAAACTCATAAATATCCGCCTCATATTTCTGGAAACTGTCTACTTTATTGACCGCCAGAACAACCGGCTTCCCGGAACGGCGCAGCATATCGGCCACCTTAAAATCCGCATCGATCACTCCCTGATGAACATCTGTAACAAAAATAATAACGTCTGCGGTATCGATGGCAATTTCTGCCTGTTCCCGCATGCTGGAAAGGATTAAATCCTTACTCTCCGGTTCAATACCTCCCGTATCAATCAGTGTAAATTGTTTATCCAGCCAGGTTACATCCGCATAAATACGGTCTCTCGTAACTCCCGGCGTATCCTTGACAATGGATATTTTCCGTCCGGCAAGAACGTTAAACAGTGTGGATTTTCCCACATTTGGACGGCCCACAACAGCCACAATCGGTTTACTCATATATAAATTTCTCCTTCTTATAAAAACAAAAGTTATGGAAGCAGCGCTTCATAAAGGTCTTTTCCGTTTGATTGTACAATACGAACCGGAACTTGTAAAGTTTTTTCAATTTCGGAAATATGAACATCGTCCAGAAGCACATCCTCACCGCTGCGAAGCACGTTGACCGGAAGAAGCAGACAGCTTCCCAATTCTCTGTCCTTCAGCTGTTCCACAATATCCCGGCCCGTCAGCAGACCGGATACCGTAATCCTTGGTCCGAAAAAGTTATTTGTAATTTCAATGACATCCGCCTGAACATGGGGATATTTTTGGTTAAAATCTCCAATAAGCTTCCTCAAAAAGGGGCCTGCCAGCTTTCCGGTGGCAATGGTACAATGTCCGGCTGCCTTTTCTGTATTCTCCCGGAAATCTTCGGCCAGTGCCTCATGGAATTCCTCCTCCTGAAGCCTTAACATGCCAACTCCGTTTTCCAGCTGAACATAGCCATCATAATTTTCTGCTTCCGGCAAAGGCTGTTCCGCCAGAATATACCATTCATCACTGGCATGAACAAAGTGGGTATCGTATTCTTCCATGCATTTTTCCTGAAACCCATGAATAATATTCAGAACCTCCACAGCATCTTCTTTTGTAAATGGTTCCAGAGGATAAAGCCCTTCCCGGTGTCTGGATAATCCGACAGGAACCACAGACAGACTTTCCATAAAAGGAAGAAATGTCATTAAATCACCGATCGTACGTTTTAGGGCCTCGCCATCATTGACCCCTTTACAAAGGACAATCTGACCGTTCATTATCGTACCGGCTTCGTAAAGTTTTGTTATCTGCTCCATAATTTTTCCGGCGAACCGGTTGTGGAGCATCATACAGCGCAGTTCCGGGTCCGTTGTATGCACAGAAATATTAATCGGTGACAATTTATATTTAATAATCCGATCCAGCTCCCTGTCCTTCATATTGGTCAATGTAATATAATTTCCCTGAAGAAAGGACAGCCTGGAATCATCATCTTTAAAATACATCGTTTCACGCATTCCCTTTGGAAGCTGATCAATAAAACAAAAAATACATTTATTGGAACAGGAATGATAGTCATCCATCAGACTGGATTCAAAGGTGATTCCCAGATCTTCTTCGGCATCCTTTTCAATTTCAAGAATCCATTCCTCACCGTTCTTTTTCAAAACGGCCAGTTCAATATATTCATCATTTATCAGATAATGATAATCAAATACATCCTCAATCGCCTGATTGTTGACCCCAATCACCCGGTCACCGGATTCCAGTTCCAATTCTTCAGCGATACTTCCCACTGCGATTTTTTTGATGATATGTCCTTTATCCATTATTTGATTCCTTCCTCCGGCCCGCTACCGGTGTGATTTTAAACATAAAAATGCTGCAAGACTTCCCCGGCGGCTGCCCGTTTTCCGATGGGACCAGAGCAGGTCCGGATGACAGCTTGTGCACCACTCCGTAATCGTAATATGGTCCGGTTTTATCCCGGCATCTGCCAGAATCTGACGGTTTGCTTCCCAGAGATTCAGCTGATATTTACCGCCGCCCCTGGCATAAACCAGTTTGTCAGAAACCCGGAAGCCCTGTATAAAAGCCTGAGCCACGTCCTCACTGACTTCATAGCAGTCCTGGCACACCGATGGCCCAATGACCGCAATCATATCCTCCGGCTTGGAACCATAGGCCTTCTGCATCATTTCTACTGTATTTTTCCCAATCCGTGCCGCTGTACCCCGCCATCCCGAATGGGTGAGGCCAATAGCTTTTTTTACCGGGTCCACAAAAAATAACGGCACACAGTCCGCATGATAGGTAACAAGCGGCAGTCCCGGCACATTGGTCACCTGACCGTCGATATCAAAAAATTCTTTAGGCCTGATAATACCATGGCCTTCATCCGCTTCAGTGACAATGCGTACATTCGCCGTATGGGTCTGGTCTGTGGATACAATTTTCTGCCAGTCCATATGAAGCTTTCCGCAGAAACGCCGGAAATTTTCATCCACGGCTCCTCTGTCATCTCCGCGGGTATAGGAAAGATTCATCGACTGATAAATCCCCCGGCTGACACCGCCAAGACGGGTAGAAAATCCATGTTCCACACATCCCGTATCCGTCAGCGCCTTATATTGAATTACCGGAATCTCATCTTTCCAATCTACATATTCTGATCTTCTATTCACATTCATTCCTGTCTCCTGTAAAATTTAAAAAGCATTTTCAATATGAACAAGTCTGCCATTCTCAAAAAGAATCACATCAAACCGAAAGCTCCGGTTTTGGGAAATTCTTTTTTCATATATATAATGTCTCGCCGTAAACCGGATGCGGCGCTGTTTCACAGCGCCTACCGCCTCTCCGCCGCTTCCGAAACCGGAAATCCTCCGGGCTTTGACTTCAGCAAAAACAATGGTTCCATCGCTATTTTCGGCAATCAGATCAATCTCTCCCTGTGAACAGCGGTAATTCCGGGCGAGAATCTCATACCCTTTATGGATTAAGTACTTTTCTGCCTGAATTTCATAATTTTTACCGATTTTATATTTATCCGTAGGAATCCTCCTTAAATAAAATGGGTAATGAAGCTGCGCCTGTGAATCGGGCAGGGTCCGAATTTCTGAATCGCTTCAATATGTTCTCTGGAACCATAGCCTTTATGTTTATCAAACCCGTATTCCGGAAAAATTTCATGATAAGCTTTCATCATACGGTCCCTGGTTACTTTGGCAATAATACTGGCTGCAGCAATGGAAAGGCTTTTGGCATCCCCTTTAATAATCTTTTCCTGAGGCAGCTCTATTCCGGGAATAATGACCGCATCATTTAAAAGTATCTGGGGTTTCGGATCCAATTGCTCTATCGCCTGAATCATCGCTTCATAAGTAGCCTGAAGAATATTGATTTCGTCGATCCGTTCCGGGGATATAATGCCCGTCCCCACTGCAATTGCCGAATCCATAATCCGGTCATAAAGTTCCTCACGGCGCTTTTCACTGAGCTGTTTGGAATCATTCAGAT
>DBGCEW010000219.1:0-3264 GCA_048357495.1 Frisingicoccus sp. | reverse complement strand
CGCCGCCTTGTATTACAAAATACCATGGACAGCTTAAAATCCCCCACATCAATCAGACGCGCCAGAACATCCACCTTATCCCCTTCATTCACTTCCAGATAGAACTGTTTGATTGAAGGCACTGTGATTTCAGTTTTAGTAATCTGAACTTTGACCGGATCCGTTAAATATTTTTTCGTAATTGCCAGAATTTCTTTGGACAATGTGGCTGAAAAAAGCACCGTCTGCCGTTCCTCCGGTACAGATTCCAAAATCGTATCGATATCTTCACGAAATCCCATATTCAGCATCTCATCCGCCTCATCGAGTACCATATACTGAAGATGATCCAAACGGATCGTCCGGCGCCGCATATGGTCCATCAGCCGTCCCGGTGTTGCCACAATAATCTGTGGTTTCCGTTTCAGAGCCATAATCTGACGGTCAATGTTCTGTCCGCCGTAGATCGGCACGATACGGATTGATTTTTTATATTTTGTCAGCTTCATCAGCTCATCCGTTGTCTGCACCACCAGTTCGCGGGTCGGACATAAAATCATTGCAAGCACATTTCTTGAAGATGTATCCATCCCTTCGACAAGGGGAATTCCGAACGCACAGGTTTTTCCGGTGCCTGTCGGCGCCTGAGCAACCATATCCCTGCCTTCAAGCATCGGTCCGATACTCTGACTCTGCACCGGAGTCGCTTCCACAAAGCCCATATCGCTGACTGCGCGTTTTAATTCACTGGATATATCCAATGATTCAAATAATATTTTTTCCATATTTACCTCTTTCTTAAATAAATTTCTATTTTTCATAATTCAACTGCATTCTTGGCACCCCGGTTAAAATCTCAGAATAATCCGTACCAGGGCGTAAAAAAACCAGTAAATTCCATTCTGGGCCAGCCCCATTGGAATGGAAAGAATTCCCGTCACCGCCAGAATAAGAAATACAATATAACCATACCTGCTGATGCGCCGCTCCATATAATTTTCATCATTATGAAACAAAATTCCAAAGGCCTTTGAACCATCCAGCGGCGGCACCGGGATCAGATTAAAAACACCGAGACCAATATTCAGCAGCGCAAAATAATTCAACAGGTTATAAATGTATACAACGGTATAACCGGCCCGGCCCCCTGTCATCTTATACATTATTCCCATAATAAACACACTGATAAGGGCCAGAATAAAATTCGCTGCAGGACCGGCCAGAGCTACACACACCACGCCTTTTTTCCGGTTCTTGTAATAGGCAGAATTAATCCGTACCGGCTTTGCCCAGCCAAACCGGAAAAAAATCAGACACAGGGTTCCCATAATATCCAGATGATTCAGTGGGTTAAGGGACAGCCTTCCATCCTGTTTCGGTGTCGGATCCCCCATCTTCCATGAAACATAGCCATGAGCAAACTCATGGGCAGTAATTGCCAGCAGAGCTGACGGAACAATGTATATCAAATCATAATAATTCAAATACTCACCTTCTTAATTCTCCGTTTTTTTTACAGGAATTTTCTGCAAAGTAAAAAGTGCTCTGCCGTCAGACAGAGCACAGACTTAAAAGACATTGGTTATCATCCATGGGATAAAATAGCTGATAATACACATAATTACCGTAGCCATGCAAATTCCAAGAAGGATTGCCGGGAAAGCCTTTTTAAATTTAATCCCCATCAGTGATGCAATCAACGACCCTGTCCACGCCCCTGTTCCGGGAAGCGGTACACCGACAAAGAGCAGGAGTCCGATAAACTCATACTTCTGAATGGTATCACTTTTACTCATCGACTTCGCTTCAAGCTTCTCGATTTTTGGCTTCAGCCATTTTGTCCGTTTAAGCCAGTTAAAAATCGGTGTAATAAATGCCAAAATAAAAGGCACCGGAATAATGTTCCCCGCCACGCATAAAGCAACCGCCTGAAAAAGCGGAATTTTTAAAAGAGATGCGGCAACCAATCCGCCACGAAGTTCCAGAATCGGCACCATCGATATAATAAATACAATCATCTCTTTGGATACCACGCCGTCCAGATTGGTGGTAAACCATGTGATCAAAGAATCTGTCATACTGTCCTTCCCTTTCTTCTTTCCTTTTTAAGTCTTCTTTTTTTCAATTTATTATTCACTTTATAACCAAGGCGTATTTCCCGCCGAAAAGCTACCGCAGCCATAATTCCACATAAAAATAACTGAATGCATGCAGTGACCTGGTTCGTCTGTTTCTGTGATAATTTCATATGCCTTCTCCTTTCCGGGTTTTTAATTATTGGAATATTCTATCACAAAATAATATCAGATACAATCTTTAACATTAAAAGAATCATAACAACCAGAATCATAGGCCTTATAAATACCGCACCTTTCTTCAGTGCCATCCCCGATCCCAGATAGCTTCCGGCCACATTGCAGACCGCTGCCGGAACCGCAATCATCCAGACAACATTGTGACTCATGGCATAGGTTATCAGAGATGCATAGTTCGAAGATAAATTTAATATTTTAGCATTTCCCGATGCGGTCTTTAAATCATACTTCATAAGGATTGAAAAAGAAATAATTGCAAATGTTCCTGTTCCCGGACCGACCATTCCATCATAAAATCCGATAAACAAACCGATTCCTGCGGCAAAAAATATCCTTTTCTCCCGACCAAGCTCCGATGAACGGTTTTCCTCGCCATAACCTTTATTTATAAAAATAATCACTGCAGCCACCGGCAGAAAAATAATCACAAGCCGCTTTAAAATCTGATCATCCATCAGAAGAACAAGCCGGGCGGCAATCCCGGAACCCATAAAGGCCCCCGCCGCTGCCAGAATGGCCGTCCGGATATCCATGGCACGGTTCCTGAAAAAACGGATACTGGCCAGCGTCGTTCCACAGGCGCTGGAAAATTTATTACATCCATATGCGAAATGCACCGGCATTCCGGTAGCTATATAGGCAGGCAGAGAAATCAGACCGCCGCCCCCTGCCGCCGCATCGACAAATCCCGCCAGAAAAACAAAAAAGCAAATCATACACAAAACAGGTATGGATAATGTAAATGTATTCATTATGTCTCCGTAAAATAAGCCGGAGCAGCAAACTCCGACTTTTTATCATTCTGTAAATTTTCAGTCAATCACATAATCAATCGCAACGCTCGATTCCATGACGCGATGCATATGTTTTTTTACAACATCCACATGATATGGATCTTCCTGATAAGCATCCAGCGCCTGTACGTCATCCAGTGTCACCTGAAGAATAATATCATAGGAACGGGCAGATT
>DBGCEW010000218.1:0-2612 GCA_048357495.1 Frisingicoccus sp. | reverse complement strand
CAGCGATGCTGCCGGTTTCACAGCATTATGTGAAGTTGCTAAAGCAAAATTAGCATAATTTAAATATCGGTTTGAAAAAATCATTTATATAAAAGAAAATGCCCCTGATTTTTTTCAGGGGCATTTTTGTCGAAAAGTTTTAATTGACAAAGGTTATAAAAAGGAATATTATAATGACATATTCCTCGATAGCTCAATGGTAGAGCACTCGGCTGTTAACCGAGTTGTTGCAGGTTCGAGCCCCGCTCGGGGAGTTTGAGAATATTTCGTGAGGTCCCGCAGACATGGTATCCGGTCTGCGGGATTTTTAATTTTATCATCAGCCTTTATCCAAAGGTCATCGGACGGACAGGGAAGAACTAGGATTCAAGGCTGATCAAAAGTTCAGTAATAGGGGTTCCGAAGATTCCGGCGTAACCATCCATCCCGGGGCCAGTGTCATTATCCTGTTGATTGGGATAGTAGTCCGGCTGGCTTTTTCCCTTTACCTGATAAACAGCTTTATAATATTTTCCTTCTGTTTCGGAAATATTGGTGTGATAATAGATTTCCACCGCATCGATGGCTGTCCGGTCATTTCCGGCATAGCCATTTCGGTAGTCATCCCAATTATTTCCGGTCACATAGGGGAGCCAGTTTCCCTGAAACAGGTGAACTCTGTAACGGACAGAACCGGAAGATACGCCGATTTTCAGAGCGATGATTTCATCATCCTTCCATCCGGCATAGTCTTCGCGGTTTCGGACATCCGGGAGAATGCCATGGTTTCGGGTTTTCACAGCGTAAAAAATATTCGGAGTGACCGGTGAAGACGGAGCCGGTTTTATTGGCGGCTCGATCGGAGAGGACATTTCCGGCATCCGATAGAGGTAGTTCATGTCGACATTTCCACTAATTCCCGGAATACGTCCGGAAGAAGTATACTGCCAGAGATCACAGCCGCCGTCATAATCACAGGTATCGTTATACTGGGCCACCCATTTTGTAAAACGGTCAAGACGGTTTCCGATAACGGTACGGAACCAGTTCAGATTGGCATAGATACCGACAGCATATCCTTCGGATTCCAGAATATCCCCGAAGATATGGGCGCCCCGGACAGCGTGATTTTTTACGGCAGAGGATTCTTCTTCCAAATCCAGATATACAGGCAGAGCCAGGGAATATCCTCGAATCAGACGAAGAACGTGGGCGGCTTCGCTGCGGCTCTGGGCATCCACGGAGGCATAGGAATAAAGATATATGCCGAAAGGAATACCGAGTCGGGTACATTCATCGGCATTGTATTTCCAACAGGAATCGTCCTGGGATACCAGATTATCACCGTATCCGCAGCGGATAATTGCAAAGTCAATGTGATTTTTTACTTCTTCCCAGTTGATTTTTCCCTGGGCAAAAGAAACGTCAATTCCTTTTTGTAAAGGCGTTATTTTCGCATTCATTTAAATGACCTCCTTTTATTTTACCGGAAGTTCCATGACTTCCGGTTCAATTTTCTGCTGGACGACACCATTGCCGCCGTCATTTTTGTATAATTTACAGGCTTCGCTGAATACTTCCAGACCGTCTTTGGTTACATAGCCCTGTTTCATAAAATCTCCATGCATCCGCCAGATGGTGGAGCGCAGAGAAACAACAGTGCGGGTCTTATCTTTTTCGATATGCACTTCCATCATTCGCTTTAATTCATGAATGGTATTCTGCATTTCTTTCATTTCTTTAATAGAGGCATCCACCTTTTTTCGGCGGAGAGAGGCTTTGGTTTCAATACCGAGGGTGTCGATGATAAAATCCAACAGTTTGCTCAGGCCCATCCAGACGGTGGCAAGGGCGCACAGAGTCAGTATAAATGCCTCCAGATTGCTATTCAACAGGGCTGTTATTGATTCGTTCAAGGAATTCCTCCTTTTTGGATGCAATGCCGCTGTTCAGATTTTTAAGAATCTTATCCATATTTGTCTGTAAATCCTCCGGAAGAATAGAGGTCGGAGTGATCATGAGAACTTCTTCAGGTGTTGCACATCGGCGGATCCATATATTGTAGGCATTTATCAGGGTTGTAAACTGGGAAATAAAAGCGTCGGTGATAAGGGATATCAGAGACATTTCTTCCGGGGTATAAATCCGACAGATATTTTTATCTGAATGATAAGGAACAGAAATGTTGAGGGCTTCGGCACGATAGGCCAGCTTGGCAATGTTAATCTGGTCGAGAGCGGTTAAAGAGAAATGTTCAGTGATTTCCCCGAATTCAACATCGGTGCCTTTTTCGATGAAACGGGAAATTTCGTTTTGAATTTCTCTGCATTTATATTCCTGAATTTCCGAAAGGGTCATTTTAGAAAAATCAATGACGGGATCTACTTTTCCCTGTATTTTCTCTACCAGAATATTCAGCGCGGAAACTTTGGACTCTATATCCATTAATTTTTTTAGCTGAACAAAGACAATATAGTCCGGGGTATGACTGCAGGAATCCGGTGTCTGAGTAGATAGCTGGGCGTCACCATAGCCTGTATAGGCGGCGGAAATCACATTGCCCAGTTCATCCACCAGAGCCAATTTCTTTAAGGCAAATTCGTCTTTGAATTTCTTGTAGATTTCTACAGAAT
>DBGCEW010000217.1:0-3499 GCA_048357495.1 Frisingicoccus sp. | reverse complement strand
ATAATTTACAAGATATCCAAGGGTTGCAAGCTGTTCCCCATCCACCAGTTGTTCGATATACCTCAGATCAATGGTTTCCCGGTCAATCTGAACCGAATCCAGACCAAAGGCCTTAATTTTTGTCCGGCCTCCGGAACTGTGTCTTTTGTCCGAAGTTCTTCTGCTATCCAAGCATCTCCCCTCACCTGAAGGAATTCTGTCAAAAGATGGCCTGTCGCTTTCTGAAATTTTTTCCAGAGAAAGGGGAAAATCGGTCGCCTTTATCCGGGCAAAGGCAGTAATTTCCTCCGGTACATACTGCCGCATCTGAAGGATCAAATCGGCCTTATGAAAATAGGCTCCGGAGCTTCCGGCAACAATGATGGAGGATATCCCATAGGTATCATACAGTTCCCGTATTCGGTCGATATAGGGTGTAATCGGTTCCGATTCTCTGCTGACCACCAGCTGCATCAGTTCATCCCGGATCATAAAGTTTGTCGCACTGGTATCTTCATCAATAAGGAGCAGACGGCTTCCTGCTTCCATAGCTTCAATTACATTGGCCGCCTGAGAGGTGCTTCCACTGGCATCACCTGTATAAAACCGTTTTGTATCCCTGCCGTTCGGAAGGCCGTTGATGAACATCGAAATATCCACAGCCTTAATGCTTCTTCCATCCTCGGCCCGGATTTTCATTGCCGAATCCTCAGCGATAACATATTCCCGTCCATCTCCTGCAATATGGTTATAAACCCCCCGTTCCAGTGCCTCCAGAAGAGTGGATTTTCCATGATAGCCACCGCCAACGATCAGTGTAATTCCTCTGGGTATCCCCATTCCACGAAGTTCACCGCCATAAGGCAGATCCATAACCACTGCCATGGATTCCGGAGACCGGAAAGCCACCGCCCCCTTCATCGGTTTCTGTGAAACGCCGGATTCCCGGGGTAAAATGGCACCGTCAGCAACAAAAGCACAGAGGCCCCTGGCTGCCAGCTGTTCCCGGATATAGGCCTGATTATCTGCCAGCTCACAGATACGCTGCAGCCGTTCCCCATCCAGGGCTTTGTAATACAGAGACTTCTTTATACATTCCGGAATATATTCAAAAAATATCTTTACAGCTTCCCTGCCGTTAATGGTCCGTCCATTAGCCGGAAGCCCTGTCTCCATCCGAAGATGGATATCGCCGCTGTCCGGATGTATACGGCAGCCGCTCCGTTCCAGAATTTCCTGTCCGCACCGGCTGACAGACATCAGTCCGCTTTTTCCGGACCCCTTTGCCTTAAAGGTTACAGATTCTATTCTCCGGCCAAACTGTCTTAAAAGTTCATCCTGAAGGGCAATACGCCGCTCCGCCGTTTTATACAGCGCCTGAGGAAATCCAGATTTTTTCCCAGACATATAAATGCTGATTTTGGAAGGCGATGCAAAAGGATCCCCCTGAACATGGTCCACCGATAATACAAAATCCGGAAATTTATATATCCCACGGATATCCTTATATGCCGGATACCCCCGCCGGTCAATACGCTGCAGCAATTCTTTAAGTTCATTTGAAGATTTCATTCCTTACTTCCTTTCCCGGCCGATACCGATTCTCGTTCGGACTATTATAGCACAAAGATAAATTTTATGGTACTATAGTCTCAAATTCCCAAAATTTTTTAAAGGAGAATTATATGGAACGTATTTTAACTTATAATATTAATGCCAATAGTAATTCTATAAAAATTTCTCACTATCTACGCAACAAAGGCTATTCTCTTCAGAATATTGCCGCCTTAAAGCAGATGGAAGGCAGTATTTTGGTCAATCATCACCCTCGACATATGAATGAACGGCTGCAAAAGGGAGATCAGTTAACTGTCCATATCCGTGAAAATGCTGTCTCTGACAATATTCTCCCTGTGCCCCTGCCTTTGAACATTCTTTTTGAAGACGAAGATCTCCTCATTATCAATAAACCCGCCGGAATGCCGACCCATCCCTCCGCCAATAACAGGGATAACTCTCTGGCCAATGGACTGGCCTGGTATTTCAAGCAGCAGCATAAGCCCTTCATTTTCCGCTGCAATAACCGACTGGACAGGGATACCTCCGGTATCACCATCGTAGCCAAGCATATGGTCTGTGCTTCCATGCTTTCGGCCATGGCAGTCCGTCATGAAGTCTGCCGGGAATATCTGGCCATTGTCCGCGGATGTCCTGTTCCGGAAAGTGGTATCATTCACGCCCCCCTTTCCAGAAAACCCGGTTCCATTATCGAAAGAATTGTGGACTTTGATCATGGTGAAAATGCCGTCACCCATTACCGTATTTTAAAAAAAGAAAATGGGCACAGCCTGATTTCCCTTAAACTGGAAACCGGGCGTACCCATCAAATCCGTATTCATTTAAAATACCTGGGCTATCCGCTGATCGGAGATTATCTCTACAACCCGGATATGGAATATATCCGCCGTCAGGCCCTTCATTCTTTCCGTATGACCTTTAAGCATCCTATCACCGGACAGCCGATGGACTTTCATGCACCGCTGCCGGAAGATATGGAAAACATTATCGAATTTCACTGTGCTTCATCCGTTTAATACTGCCCCACTGATTTTTTCTTTTACGATAGCCGATAAACGCCGTTGCACGGACGAAGTCCAGAACAAAACGGAAGAATACATTTTCTACAAAGCATAGGCAAACTGCTTTAAATACATCCGAGGTACTGATTTTCAGATTCTGTGTATAGATTCTTTGGAAAAATGCTGTTATGGTAAGCACCGAACCGTAAAAAGCATACAAAAGATAAAATCCGACCATAAACGGAACATTGAGCAGGCCAACACAGACAGCAAGGGCCATCGTTATCCATCCCACGACCTCCACGAAGGGCGAAAACAGTTCATAGAGCAGATAATAAAGATAGGATACCGAACCGATCAGGCCAAAACGGGTTCTAAGACACATATCTTTATGTCCCATCAGGCTCTGAAACAGCCCCAGATGCCATCTCCGGCGCTGTTTTCTCAAATCTTCAAGAGACCCCGGCGCCTGACTCCAGCAAATCGCATTTGGCTCATATCGGATGGCATAGGGAATACTGTTATTTCGGCAGAATACATGCATCCGGACCACCAGCTCCATATCTTCCCCAAGGGTATTTCTGTCATATCCTCCGGCCGCCACCACAATATCCTTTTTAAAAAGACCAAAAGCGCCTGAAATAATCAGATTTCCGTTAAACTGGTCTAAAAGAATTCTGGAAGCCAGAAAAGAGCGGTCATACTCCATAACCTGCATGGCCGTCAGAAGATTCCACGGCAGACGATACCCTGCAACCTCGCCATTTTCCAGAGAAATACACTGGGCAACACGGATAAGCCCGCCAACGGCTACAACTTTATCATCTTCCATGACCGGCTGGACAATACGTTCCAGTGAATCCTTCTGAAGCATGGAATCCGCATCAATACAAATAAAATAAGGATACTGGGATGCGTTGATTCCCATATTCAGGGCATCG
>DBGCEW010000216.1:0-3563 GCA_048357495.1 Frisingicoccus sp. | reverse complement strand
GTTCTCCCGGTGTATAAGGTTCAACCCGGCGAACATAATCTCTCCATGTACTCATAGGTATCACGACCTTTCCCTTTTATCCAAAATATACATCTGCCAGCGCCTTAAAGGCCGGCATGGAACGTTCTATCATCTCATAGGATACGCAATAAGCAATCCGCACATATCCCGGACAACCAAAGCTTGCCGCCGGAACAAGGAGCAGATGATGCTTCTTCGCTTCTTCCACAAAGGCTTTGTCATCACCCTTTGGCGCCTTCATGAAAAGATAAAAGGCCCCTTCCGGTTTTACACATTCAAATCCCATGGCCTTCAGAGATTCATATAAAAGCTTCCGGTTTCTGTCATAGGCAGCCACATCGGTCTGCGCATCCAGACATTCTTTAATCATAAGCTGCTGCAGCGATGGTGCATTCACAAATCCGAGCACACGGTTGGCAATCGACAGCCCCTGAAGAATGCCGTCATAATCATCAATTTCCTTCGGCACCGCCAGATAGCCAATACGTTCTCCCGGAAGGGATAAGGACTTACTGAAGGAATAACCGATAATACAGTTTCGAATATGCTTTGTCATAAAGGGCACCTCTGTGCCGTCATAGACAAGCTCCCGGTAAGGTTCATCCGAAATCACATAAATCGAATGGCCAATCCGTTCTTCTGCCTCAGACAAAATCCCCTGAAGCTTATCCAGAGTCTCTGCTGAATAAACAACCCCCGTCGGATTGTTTGGATTATTAATGATCACAGCCTTTGTCCGCACATTGATCTGCGCATCCAGAAGATCCAGATTTAACTGGAAGGTCTCCCTATCCGGAGGAATGACCACAAGTTTTCCGTGATAGTTCAGTACATAGTTTCTGTATTCTCCGAAAAACGGCGCAAAACAGATGACTTCATCCTCCGGATCGATCAGCGTCCGAAGTGCCACATTCAGTCCTCCGGCAGCACCGACAGTCATCAAAACCCCTGACGTGTCAAAATCCGTTCCGAAGCGCTTATTCAGGGATGCTGCAACAGCTTCCCTGACTTCTTCGTAGCCCGCATTGCTCATATATCCATGGACATAAAGGGAATTTTCATCATCCAGGATCCGTTTCATGGATGTACGTACCGCCTCCGGCGCCGGAACGCTCGGATTGCCCAGACTGAAATCATAGACATTCTCCGGGCCAACCTTCGCTGCCATCTCTTTTCCCTCTTCAAAGAGCGCCCGGATGACAGAATTTCCCTGAACCAACTGTTCCATGCTTTTCGATATCATAGATTTAACCTTCTTCCTCCATGTTGCTCAGCTTCGCTGCCTGATCTGCTGCGGTGAGACTGTCAAGTACTTCCTCTAAATCGCCGTTCAGGATATCATCCAAACGGTGCAGTGTCAGTTTAATCCGATGATCGGTACAACGCCCCTGAGGGAAGTTATAGGTACGGATTTTTTCAGAACGGTCACCGGTACCTACCTGATTTTTACGGTTAGCCGCTTCTTCCTTCTGTTTTTTCTCAAGCTCCAAGTCATATAATCTGGAACGAAGGACTTTCAAACCTTTTTCTTTATTTTTTAACTGGGATTTTTCATCCTGACAGGAAATAACGATACCCGTCGGAATATGAGTAATACGCACCGCAGAGTCGGTGGTATTGACACACTGTCCACCGTTTCCCGAGGCACGGAATACATCAATGCGGACATCGTTCATGTCCAGATTCACATCCACTTCTTCGGCTTCCGGCATAATCGCCACAGTGACCGTCGATGTGTGGATGCGGCCGCCGGATTCGGTTTCAGGAACACGCTGTACACGGTGAACGCCGCTTTCAAATTTCAGCCGGGAATACACACCGTTTCCGGAAATCATAAAAACAACTTCCTTAAAGCCGCCGATACCGCTTTCATTAACGCTCATCATCTCGACTTTCCAACGCTGTTTCTCTGCATATTTCGCATACATACGGTATAATTCCGCTGCAAATAATGCCGCCTCATCACCGCCGGCGCCGGCGCGGATCTCAACAATAACGTTTTTCTCATCCATCGGATCTTTCGGTATCAGAAGAATCTTTAATTCCTGTTCAATCTCTGTAATACGACGCTTTGACTCAGCCATTTCTTCTTTGGCCAGTTCTCTCATCTCTTCATCGTTTTCCATCTCCAAAAGCTCCAGGCTGTCTTCCACATTCTGTTTTTCCTGCTTATATTCCGTATATTTTTCAACGATTGGAGCCAGGTCGTTCTGTTCTTTCATCAGCTTCCGGAACCGCGGCTGGTCGTTGACAACATCCGGGTCATTTAATTCTTCCATGATCTGCTGATACCGGATTAAAATATCCTCTAATCTGTCAAACATATTTTTTCCTCCAATTGATTTCTATCTTCTTCCACAGACCACTCGGTCCAGTCCGGCCAGATCTCTGACCGTATGTATCTCTCTGAATCCCTTTTCGTCCATCATCCGGGACACATCGGCGGCCTGCTCGCAGCCGATTTCAAAAAACAGCCACCCCGATGGCTTCAGGTAATTCACGGCCCTGTCCGTAATCTTTCTGTAAAACGCCAGTCCTCTGTCCGCCCCTTCCAGAGCCAGACGAGGTTCGAAATCCCGGACCTCCGGCATCAGTGTATCAATCACATCTCCGGGGATGTAGGGCGGATTGGATACGATCACATCAAATACCCCCGTCACTTCGGAAAACAGATCGCTCTGAATCCACTCAAGGCTGTCCTCTGTCCGTCCGTCCTTTAACCATGCCAGACGGTTAAACAGTCCATTCATCCGGGCAGTCCTCAGGGCTTCTCCGGAAATATCCACACCGGTCCCCTTATCAAAATGTCCCAATGCCATCAGACTGATTAAAATACAGCCGGATCCGGTACACATATCCAACACGGTCCCACCGGAAATATCCGCTTTTTCCAGAACCGTTTCCACCAGAGTTTCTGTATCCTGCCTCGGAATAAGGACCGATTCATTGACCATAAATTCCAGTCCCATAAAGCCCGCCGTACCGAGGATGTACTGCAGCGGGTAATGACCGCACCGGCGCTCTACAGCCTCCATATAACGCCGTTCTTCCTGAGGGTCCGCTTCCGTATCCGCCTGAAGCAGATACTGGGCCCAATTCAAATCACATATATATTCTAACAGAACCCGGGCTTCCATGGTACTGTTTTCTATTTCATTTTCCAAAAGACGTTTTTCACCGTCTCTAATCAGTTCTCTTAATGTTCTCACTTCGTTAATTCCTTTTGAAATTCCCGCCAGTCATAGATCGCCTCAATGGATGCAATGGCTACTTCCAGCATCTCCCGGTCCGGTTCCTTTGTGGTAAATTTCTGCATCCAAAACCCCGGCTTGCTGACCAGACATACAATCCCTGAATCATGACGTCCGGCCCACTGAATAATCTCATAGGATACTCCGGCAATGACCGGAACCATAAGAATACGCCAGATAACCTTGAGTGCCATATTTTCAACCGGAAAAATCTGAAAGAACAACAGGAAAAACAAAATGCTGACAAACATAACAATAAAAAGAAAGCTTGTGCCGCATCGTTTATGAAAC
>DBGCEW010000215.1:0-7305 GCA_048357495.1 Frisingicoccus sp. | reverse complement strand
ACCGTATACATTAGTTTTTGCAATTCCATGGAATTACCTCCTTTTATAATTCAAATGTTAAAAAATTATCATCATCTATATTGTAAATTAATTGGTAAAAAAATTCAACAATATTCTTTGAAAAAAGATTAATCCAAATAATTGTTTGCTAATAATAAATAAAATATCAAATATTCAATTAAATTTATCAGAAATATAAAAGGGAAATTTATTCAGAGACTGTTTTATCTGTTATAATAGAAACATGTAAAAGGAGTGAAGGGAATGTCATTTGATTATAAGAAAGAATATAAAGAATTTTATGTGCCGCCGAGAAAGCCGGGAATTATTGAGATTCCGGAGATGAATTATCTGGCAGTCCGGGGAAAAGGCGATCCGAACGAAGTGGAAGGCGAATATAAAGAAGCCATCCGCATGTTATACGGAATTGCATTTACAATTAAAATGAGTTATAAGGGAAGCCACAAAATCAGTGGTTATTTTTCCTATGTTGTGCCACCGTTGGAAGGACTTTGGTGGCAGACGGATGTATGCGGTATTGATTATTCCCGCAAAGAGAAATTTCAGTGGATATCCATGATCCGGTTGCCGGATTTTGTGGAAAAAGAAGATTTTGAATGGGCAGTCCGGGAAGCAACAAAAAAGAAGAAAGAAGATTTTTCAAAGGTGGAATTTTTCACGTACAGTGAAGGGACCTGCGTTCAATGCATGCACATTGGCAGTTATGATAAGGAACCGGCCACCCTTCAGATGATGGATATTTATGCGGAAGAAAAAGGATATATTCCGGACCTTTCGGAAATCCGGTTTCATCATGAAATCTATTTGAGTGACCCAAGAAGAACGGCTGAGGAAAAACTGCGGACGGTTATCCGTCATCCGGTAAGAAAAAATTCGAATGGAGTCAACAGAAAGCAGGAGATATTATGAAAATATATGGTATTACATTTAGTCCGACAGGAAGGAGTATGGCGGTGTCCGAAGAAATCTTAAAAGGATTTGGCGATGGGCCGGAGTGGATTGATTTATGTGAAGCTCCTGTTGATGAAATTGAAGTGGGTTCGGACAGTCTTTGTCTGTTTTCTGTACCATGTTATGGCGGAAGGATACCCCGGACAGCTGCAGAAAGACTTTCAAAAATTCACGGAAAGAATACGCCGGCAGTTATCTGTATCACCTTTGGAAATCGTGCCGTCGAGGATGCCCTTTTAGAATTATCGGATGTTGTGGAAAATAATGGATTTTCTGTATTTGCCGGTTGCGCAGTCGTCACAGAGCATAATATCATGCATGTATTTGGTCAGGGACGGCCGGATGCTTCCGATAAAGAGGACATACAGAAATTTTCAATGGGGATTATGGAAAAGTTAAAAAATAATCGGATAACAAAACCGGAGTTTCCGGGAAACCGGCCCTATAAGGAATGGAAGGGCAGCAGGCTCCCGGTCTTGACCAATGAAAAAAATTGTGTCCATTGTGGTCTGTGCGTTTCCAAATGTCCGGTGAATGCGATTTCCGGAGATGGAAGAACCGATCCGGATCGTTGTATCAATTGTATGCGCTGCATTCAAATATGTCCGGAAAAAATAAGATATGTTCCGGAGGAGCTGCTGGTATCGATGGTACAAAGGCTGAGGGATGTGTGCGAAGAACGGAAATCCGGTCAATTTTATGTGTAAAGTTAAGATTTTTAAATAGCAGGGGAGGCGAAGTCCGTTATGAATCATCAGGAAAGAAGAGATAAAGGCATGGCATATATTGCCGATGGGGCGGTTTTTGAAGAAATGAAGCGTGCCCGAAGGCTTACACAGAAATTGAATACAGCAGACCGTGCTGATTTTGAGACACTTAGAGAGATTGCCGGGGAACTTCTCGGAAAATCGGAAAACGCCTTTATTAACCCGCCTTTTTACTGTGATTACGGGACGAATATCCAGGTGGGTAAGAATTTCTTTGCCAATTATAATTGTACGATTTTGGATGTGGGTAAGGTGATTATCGGGGATAATTGTCAGCTGGCGCCAAATGTGTCTATTTATGCTGCGGGACATCCGCTTCACCCGGATTCCCGAAACAGCGGTTATGAATATGGTGCGGCGGTCACTATCGGGGATAACTGCTGGATTGGCGGCAATAGTGTCATTTGTCCGGGGGTCCATATCGGAAAGAATGTTGTCATTGGCGCAGGCAGCGTTGTAACCCGGGATATTCCCGACGGGTCTTTAGCAGCGGGCAATCCATGCAGGGTTATACGGGAAATTACCGAAGATGACAGAAAGTATTATTTTAAAACACAGGTATTTGATGATGAAGCCTGGCAGCATATGAAAGCCGGCGGATTCACGGGAGAGAAATGATGCAGGCGACATTAAAAAAGACAATGCAAGAATTGGAGGAAAAAATGAAACAGGAAACGATTGAAAGAATCCGGCGTTTTACAACAGACAGAGACTGGAATCAGTTTCATTCGCCGGGAAATCTGGCAAAATCGATATCTATTGAGGCCAACGAACTTCTGGAGTGTTTTCAGTGGAGCGATACGTCGTACGATCTTCAACATGTAAAAGAAGAACTTGCCGATGTTATTGTTTACTGTCAGGACATGCTGGATGCACTTGGACTGGATGCGGACGAGATTGTAAATATGAAAATGACACAGAACGAAGCAAAGTATCCGGTTGAAAAAGTAAAGGGTGCCGCCGTTAAATACACAGATTTATAAAGTTCTCTTTCACAAAAAGGGCGGTATATGATAAAATAATAGAACGGCATTTTTTAATGCAATATAGTATGAAAGAAGAGGATAAAAAATGAAAATAGCAGTCACTTACGATCAGGGCAATGTGTTTCAGCACTTTGGTAAAACCGAATTTTTTAAAGTCTATGAGGTTGTGGATAATCACATAGTTTCCAGTGAAGTTATCAGCTCGAATGGCAGTGGACATGGTGCGCTGGCGGGACTTCTGGCGGGACAGTCTGTGGATGTACTGATTTGCGGCGGTATCGGCGGCGGCGCTCAGGCTGCACTTGCAGAAGCCGGTGTTGAGTTATGTGCCGGCGCTCAGGGGGATACGGATCAGGTGGTAGAAGCTTACCTTAAGGGTGAACTGGTATCCACCGGAGCCAACTGCGATCATCATCATGAAGAGGGGCATAGCTGCGGCCACCATGAAGAAGGTCACTCCTGCGGAGGAAATTGTGGAAGCGCCTGCGGATCCCAGCCGGCATTGACCGGACGTAATGCAGGAAAGGTCTGCCGTACCCATTATAGAGGAACATTTAATGACGGAACACAGTTTGATTCATCCTATGACCGTGGCGAACCTCTGGAATTTGTCTGCGGAGCCGGTCAGATGATCCGGGGATTTGATGCAGCAGTTGCCGATATGGAAGTGGGACAGGTCGTGGATATTCATTTGATGCCGGAGGAGGCTTATGGTATGCCGGATCCAAATGCCATATTTACGGTTGAAATTGCACAGCTTCCGGGTTCCGAGAAACTGGAAGCCGGCCAGCAGGTATATCTGACCAATCAATATGGTCAGCCATTCCCGGCAAAAGTGGCGGAAAAGGAAGAAACCACCATTACTTTCGATGCCAATCATGAGATGGCCGGAAGAGAATTGAACTTCCGTATTGAGTTAGTTGAAGTGAAATAAAGCAAACCGCCTGTGCGGGTATAAGAAGTAAACCGACCCCCAAAAGTTAGACTTCAAAATCTAACGATTGTGAGGTCGGTTTTTTGAGGTTTAGTCACCGGGCGGGGGCGAAAGACATTTTATAGGCGAGCTAATGATATAGAGCCCTTATGTGCAGTGGCGGTACAGGGCATAACATGGTATAATTATTATAAAATCGTCGGAATGGAGAAAAGAAAGTGACAGATAAATGGGGATCTGAGCGGGGTTTTGAGGGGCTGGCTTTATAAAAAGAATACGGAATTGCTTCAGACAGTCTTTATATACCGTTATCTTCGGGCGGATGCAATTATGAAACTTGCTTTTAAAAGTTTTTATACCATATTCATAACATGGATTTTATTTTCTGAGGGATTTAATATTTCAGTATGTCTTGTCCTGATATGGTGTATTGCCCAACTATGTAGTACAGAAAAGGGAATTTGACAGAAGATGGTAGAAACCTAATGCGGAAAATAGAAAAGCGGCGTGGGGGTGGACGTCTTTTAGGAGACACATAAAAATATGGAGAATTATATGGGAACCAGGATTAAACCAATTGTAATGAGAATAGATGATAATATCCAAAGTCTGAATCAGTTTCAAATATCCTTATCAGGAAGAATTAAAACAGAATAAAGACATTATTTTGCAATTTCCAACGGTTTACATTCACAATTGGAAAGCTACAGATCAGTATGAGGTCTATATTGGAGAATCTAATAACATCATCCAACGAACAAAACAGCATTATGATATTGGAACTGATGCCGGAAAGTGGCAGCATCAGTTGTTAAGGCAAAATGCAAGTTTGTATATTATTGGACATGCACATTTTAACAAATCAATGACATTGGATATTGAAAATCGCTTAATGCTATATATGATGAGCGTGGAACACGTGAAAAAGATTCATAATTTACGGGGGAATCCACAAGGACGATATTTTCCGGATGATGAAATGGATGATATTTTCCGAATGCTATGGAAGCGATTGCACAGATATAATAAGGAACTGTTTCCTTCAGAAAGCAGGATTCGTGATTCTGCAGTATTTAAGGCATCACCTTTACATAAATTAACAAAAGAACAAAATACAATCAAATCGTGTATTATAAATCGTATATTGGAAGGGCTTCAGACTGGGAAAACCGGGCAATTGATATTTATTGAAGGGGAAGCAGGAACAGGAAAAACGGTATTAAATAGCAGTGCTTTTTATGAGATGTTTGCAGGTGCGGAAGAAAATGAGATGAAGCAGTTCAGCGGTTATATGATAGTGAATCATGATGAGCAAATTACAGTGTATGAGCAAATTGCCAAAAAATTAGGGTTGACGGATAAGTATGGAAAAGTTGTATGTAAACCAACGACCTTTATCAATAATCATAAGCCTGAAAATCCTGTGGACGTGGCTTTTATAGATGAGGCACACTTGCTGTTAACACAGGGTAAGCAATCCTATCAAGGGAAAAATCAGTTAAGAGATATCATGGAACGGTCTAAAATTACGGTGGTTATGTTCGATGAAAATCAGATTCTTACTACGGAACAATTTTGGGAAGCCCACATATTAGACAGATATAAAACACTGGCAAAACAACAGGGAAGTTATTTCGAGTTAAAAAATCAATTAAGAATCCGGGCATCGAAAGCGGTTGTTGATTGGATTGACGATTTTACTAAGAAGCGGATCATTTCAAAAATACCTCAAAATGAATGCAGTTATGAACTAAGAGTTTTTAAGAATCCGTATGAATTAGAATCGGCTTTAAAAGAAAAGGCTAAAGATGAAAATCATAAATTGTCCAGACTCATTGCAACCTATGATTGGGAATACAGTTTAAACACATCGCCAGAAGTACGTCTTTCAAAATATTGGGAAGTTATTATTGACGAATGGCATAAACCCTGGAATCGGGAATTGGAACAGGATTTGGATAGAAAAACAAAAAGAGGAAACAGAACACTTTCCTGGGCGGAACAGCCACAAACATTAGGTGAGGTGGGATCTACATTTACAATTCAGGGATTTGACTTGAATTATGCAGGAGTGATTCTTGGACCATCAGTGAAGTATCGTGATGGACAGATTGTATTTGATCCATCTGCGAGCTGCAATACCAAAGCAGTTCGAAACCGAACATTATCGGATGGGACAAAACAGAAATTCGGAGAAACCCTTATTCAGCATGAAGTGAGAGTGCTTATGACTCGTGGAGTTGAAGGTTTGTTTATTTATGCGTGTGACAAAGAATTGAGAGAAGCGTTAATGGATGCATCGAGATGATAAGTGCTTATAAGAAATCCAGAAAAAAGAAGTAATGGGATGGAGTATTAATCGAAGTAAATGTTTTTGCAGGAAGGGGCATTTGTTAAAGAAGGAACGAAAGCCTGTGGTGGGAAAAATCCTGTCTATATGAAAGTTGGTGGTGTTATCTATACATTTTATAAATTGGTTCCATTGGATGAGAAGATGCGTAAACTAAACAATGTACGGCACTTGTGGGAGGCGATATTCTATGCAAGGAGAGTACAGGATGTTAATGCCAATGGATTCCGTTTTGAATTTATCTAAGAGGAATCATTCTTCAAAACATTTATAAAAAATCAAAACATGCTATAAGAGATGGTGTATCCGAAGGATGTAGCAGTCGGCGAGACCACAGGGATATGAATTGTGGGAGTAGACTGGCTCTGAAGAATAATGTTATTTGGGACAAGTTTAGTAGAGCGTTTGTTATTAAAGGAAATAATACTATAAGGGGAGAGAATAATGGTAAGACCGATAGTGAAAGATATTTTCTTTTTAGGACAGAAATCTGAAATTGCAACCACTGCGGATAAGCCGGTTGCGATAGATTTATTAGATACGCTGAAATCAAATAAGAAGTATTGCATTGGCATGGCGGCGAATATGATTGGGATTAAGAAACGAATTATTGTCGTAAATATAGGGATTATGGATATTATTATGTTTAATCCGAATATTTTAAGCAAGAGAAATTCATATGAAACAGAAGAAGGGTGCCTGTCATTAACTGGAATGAGAAAAACTATAAGGTATGACGAGATAATTGTTGAGTATGAAGATATTGATTTCAAAAAACAAAAGAAGACATATAAAGGGGGAATTGCCCAGATAATCCAACATGAATGTGACCATTTGGATGGGATTATTATTTAAGAAAGCGTAGAGAAATAGTACAATATAAAACAATTCAAGGTGTGAATATACAAAATTTTAAATTACTGATTTATGAGAAGGCGTAAGGGGATAAAAATATGATAAAAGTATTGTTTGTGTGCCACGGCAGGGTGACGAAAATAGTGCTGAAAACCTTTGAAAATCAAGGAATTTTTCAAAATCCGACCTGAATTTACGACACTTTTACGACAGATGCAGTCAAGCTATGATAAATACGTTGTGAAAGAGGTCAAAATACGATGAAAGAAAGAATTACGAAGAACGGAATTGATTATGTACTGGTTGGGGATTATTACATAACGGATTTGAGGTTGTCGGAGGAAGAACGTCCTATTGGAAAGTATGGACGAATGCACCGAGAATATTTAAGAGAGAATAATCCGATGTTGTTTAATGATTTGGTGCTGAGTTGCCAGCTCT
>DBGCEW010000214.1:0-5150 GCA_048357495.1 Frisingicoccus sp. | reverse complement strand
CACACCAGCTTGCCCAGAAATCCAGTAACACTGTTTTTCACTATTGATAACTTCCTCATTGAAATTCTTTGTAATATTTAAAGCTGACATATACGCTGCTTCCTGCTATTTAATGGCTCAATATTAGCACATCTGCAGCGTATATTCTGTGATATTATCACATACTTCAATCAGGCACCAACAGAAATATTGTCGCCAATGCCCATATATTATATTAAATTTCCCAACATTCTATGTACAAAAAAACTCCTATCCAACGTCAATTAAAACATTGGACAGGAGCCTGATGATACATCCTATTATAAATCAATTATTCATCCCAGTTGTGATACACGTTCTGAACATCGTCATCGTCATCCAGAAGATCCAGAATACGGTTCATCTTTTTAATATCTTCTTCCGAAGATAAGGTTCCCCATGTCTGAGGAATCATGGTAACTTCCGCAGAAGCCATAGGGATACCTTCGTTCTCAAGGTTTTCACGAACAGCGCTGAAATCTTCCGGTGCCGTTGTGATTTCAAAACTGTCTTCTTCGTCTGCAAAGTCTTCTGCGCCCGCATCCAGAGCCATCATCATCAGATCGTCGGCGTCCATATCGCATTCTTCTTTATCAACGATAATAAGACCTTTTTTATCAAACATAAAGGAGACACAGCCCATCGTTCCGACAGCGCCGCCGCCCTTTGTAAAGGCATTACGCACATTGGAAGCTGTACGGTTACGGTTGTCTGTCAGTGTCTCTACAATAATGGCAATACCGCTTGGACCATAACCTTCATATGTAACGTTTTCGTAGTTTACGGAACCGTCATCTCCGGCAGCACGTTTGATTCCACGTTCAATGGTATCATTCGGCATGTTGTTGGCCTTCGCTTTGGCAATAACATCTCTCAGACGGCTGTTATTGGCCGGGTCGGAACCGCCTTCTTTAACAGCGACAGCGATTTCACGTCCGATAATGGTAAAAATCTTACCTTTTGCAGCATCGTTTTTTTCTTTTTTATGTTTTATGTTGGCGAACTTTGAATGTCCTGACATAATAACACTCCTTATCTTTATTTCTTTATTCGTTACTAACTTTAATATTTTATCATCACTGAATGAATCTTGCAAGGCTTCTTTTATACCTTGTCTGCGACCCTCGTCACACGAACCATGGCGATAATATTGTCATCCATTCCGATCACCTGAAAATGGTGGCCGCGGTACTCGATACTAGCCTCCTCATTTTTCCCCGGTATATGCTCCAGTCTGGAAATGAGAAAGCCATTCAGTGTTTCAAAGTCATCATCAAATTCAATATCCAGAACTTCCTCCACTTCGGAAAGTTCTGTAAGCCCTTTCATGAGCCATGTGCTGCCGTCAATTTCCTGAATAAAATGCTCATCCACATCATATTCATCCAGAATATTGCCCACAATCTCTTCCAGAATATCCTCCATGGAAATAACTCCGGCCGTCTGTCCGTATTCATCAATAACAATGGCCAGATGCTGGGAATTATTTTTCATTTCCCGAAAAAGATGACTGATATTCTGGGTTTCCGGAACATAGTAAGGTTTTCGCATAACATCCTGAATCCGTTTACCCTCCGGACAGGCCAGCAAAGATTTAAAAACATCCTTAATATGTAAAATACCTACAATATTATCCACATCATTTTCATAGACCGGATAACGCGAATAAGGGTTATCCGCCATACTCTGTGCAACTTCCCGCAGCGGCATTTTCACATCAAATGCAACAATGTTTTTTCGGTGTGTCATAACTTCGGAAGCAAGCTTATCATCGAAATCCATAATATTACTGATCATCTTAGCCTCCTGAGCATCGATAGCTCCCTGCTCGTGGCCTTCGCTGACCATCTGTATGATTTCATCCTCCATCTTTTCTTCCTGTTTCTGTTCGTTGTAATCTCCCCCAAAGATTTTTCCCAACGCTTTTATAAAGGGATGACCTTCATCCATACTCATAGCTTCTCCTTTTCTGTATAATTTCCCTTATGTATGTAATTCAAGACTAATACCCAGGGCTTTATCAACCTTTTTTAAAATTTCACCATCCAGATGGCAGACCTTTTCCTTCAGTCGTTTTTTATCAATGGTCCGGACCTGTTCCAGCAAAATAACCGAATCCTTTACCAGCTGATACCTGGAGGCATCCAACTCCACATGGGTTGGAAGTTTTGCTTTATTCATTCGTGAGGTAATTGCCGCGCAGATCACTGTCGGACTGTGCTTATTTCCGGTATCATTCTGGATGATAAGCACCGGACGGACGCCTCCCTGCTCTGAGCCGACAACGGGCCTTAAATCGGCATAAAATATATCTCCTCGCTTAATAACCACTTATTTCACACTCCTGATAAATCTCTCAGATGAATTATTCCCATTTATCTTAAGTATATTCATCAGGGGTTCTTAATTCATTTAATTCTCAGCCATGAATCAGGGCCGCAGATAATTAACGATTTCTATCGGTTCTTCATTTTTATAATATACCCGCGGTACTCTCCGGGATATATCACAGACAAATTCATAGTTAAAAGATCCTGCCATTTCAGAGATTTCTTCCGTCGAAAGGCTTTCTTCACCATCTCTGCCAACCAGGGTCACTAAATCTCCGGAAACCGCTTCTGGTATGTCCGTCACATCCACCATAAGCTGGTCCATGCAGATTCTTCCGACAATAGGTGCCCTTTTTCCCCGAATCAGTACCGATGCCCGATTGGAAAGGGCCCTCGGATAGCCATCGGCATACCCTACCGGAATCGTGGCAATCCGTGACAAACGCTTTGTTGTATAAGTGGCACTATAACCAATGGTAACACCTTCCGGCAATTCTTTCAAGTGGACAATATGACTGTACAATGACATCACCGGTTTTAACGGAAGCCGTTCTTCTTCCATCTCATGGGACGGATAAAGTCCGTAGAGAATAATTCCGGCCCGCACCATATTCATATGCACCGGCTGAAGTTCCATGATCGACGCACTGTTTGAGCAATGGAAAATTTCCACGGGAATATTTCTCTGCTTTACCCCGTCGATCATCTGACGGAATTTTTCAATCTGTCCTTTAACATGGGTTTTATCCCGCATATCCGCACAGGCAAAATGGGTAAACATCCCCTGGATATTCAGCCATGGAAGTCTGTGAATTTTTTCAATTTCATCCAGACTCTCCTCTCCGGGAAGAAAACCGATCCGGCCCATGCCCGTATCGATTTTTATATGAATTCCTGCTTTTTTCCCTGCTGCTTCCGCTGCCCTGTTAAAAGCTTCCGCCATATCGTAGGTATCAATTTCCGGTGTGATATCCCACCGGAGCATCTCCGGATACTGATCCGGATGGGTATATCCGAGGACAAGAATCGGAAGCTGAATGCCATCACGGCGCAGCTCAATCCCCTCATCGGCTGTTGCCACAGCAAGCCAGTCAAATCCCATGGCCTCCAATTCACGGGCAAATATTCTTGAACCATGGCCATAGGCGTCGGCTTTGATGACCCCCATTAACAGAGCTTTATCATCTTTACATTTTTTAATTCCATCGACATTATATTTTAAGGCATCCAAATCAATTTTCGCATGAATCCTATAGATACTGCCATATTCATTTTTATTCACTTTTATCACAACCTCAGTTTCTGTTTTCTGCTAATTTCAATACGTTCCTCAGATTGTCAATCAAATCCGACGCGGTCATACCGCGGGCGCTGCACAGCTCCGCTGCCATATCCCCGGCATATCCATGCAGGTAAGCACCCAGACAGGCCGCCTTAAAAGGATCCGCTCCTTCACCTGCCAGTGCTCCGATCACGCCGGCCAGAACATCACCGGAACCGCCCGTTGCCATTCCATGATTTCCACTTTGGTTAAAGCAGATCTGCCGGCCATCCGAAATGACCGTGGAACTGTCCTTTAAAACACAGATCACATGGTGGTTTCCGGCAAATTTCTGTGCATGTGCCGCCCTGTCTGCCTTCAGGTGATCGACCGATATTCCCGTCAGACGGGACATCTCACCCATATGCGGCGTCAATACCGAAGATTTTGGAAGCAGCGGATACCATGCTTCATGCTCCGCCAGCAGATTCAGCCCGTCTGCATCAATCACCAGCGGCTTATCTGCCAGTTTTAATACCTGTTCCATCCTTTCGGCCATCTGTTCACTCTTTCCGATCCCCGGACCGATGACAATGGCATCTGCCCACAACAAAAGCCCTTTTAATATTTCATCATCGGTCTCTTCCCAGGCAGAAATCATAGCTTCCGGAAGACAGGTCTGAATAATTTCCCGGTTCGCTGCCTCCGTTAATATCCGTACAAGGCCGGCACCGGTGTAATAGGCCGCCTTTCCTGCAAAACAGGCAGCGCCGCTCATATTTTTGCTTCCTGCAATCATTAATATTTTACCATAAGTTCCTTTATTCGAGTCCGCTTTCCTTTCCGGCAGATGTTCAAAATCCTGTACATCCCAGGTAAATCCTTCCGGAAAATTTTCCCTCAGGGCCTTTTCAGGAAATCCAATATCCTCAACAAAACAGCGACCTGCCAGCTCCCGCCCCGGATAGAGGGCCAGACCCCGCTTTAAAAATCCAAAGGTCACTGTACCATCTGCCCGGACAGCATCGCCCAATATCCGGCCGGTATCTGAAGAAATCCCTGAAGGGATGTCCACCGACCAAACCTGAACTTCCGGATCTTTGCTCCGCCACTGGTTTATTTTCCGGATAATCTCCCGATAAGGTTCACGCACATTATCCGCCAATCCGATTCCGAATAAGCCGTCCACAACCACCTGGACATGATCCAGGCTTAATTCATTATATTCAGGTACCCCTGCATTTCTTGCTATCTGAATTTGTTTTTTTGTTTCCACAGTGCATTTTTCCAGATTTCCCGCCATATAAAAAGCCGCTTTATATCCCTGTAAAAAAAGAATACGTGCTGCTGCAACCCCGTCGCCGCCATTATTTCCCGCCCCGCATACACAGAGAATCCGGGCTTTTTTATCCATGCGCTCCTTCATACGTTCCACCAGACTGCAGGCTGCCCGCTCCATAAGCACCAGTGACGGAATGCCTATATTCTGTATCGTATAGTTATCAATATTTTTCATTTCTTTTCCTGTAACTACAAACCGC
>DBGCEW010000213.1:0-6180 GCA_048357495.1 Frisingicoccus sp. | reverse complement strand
GAGTTGCGGGGGCAGGATTTGAACCTACGACCTTCGGGTTATGAGCCCGACGAGCTACCGAACTGCTCCACCCCGCGTCATTCATGTATTTTATTACTATATAATTATAGCTCAATTTTTTCCTTTTGTCCAGCACTTTTAATTTTCTCCTGTTTTTCTACGCCCTGTTTGAGAAGGATGTAGATCAGTGTCGCCGCAGGAACACTGAGTATCATCCCTGCAACACCGAAAAGACCGCCGCCAACGGTCACTGCCGCCAGCACCCAGAGCCCCGGAAGTCCCGTCCTTTTCCCGACAACTCTCGGATAAATGGCATTGTTTTCAACCTGCTGCAAAATAATAAAAAACACAAGAAAGGTGAATGCCTTTTTCGTGGAAATAAACAGCAGAAGTATCACGCCGATACCGCCGCCGATGTAAGCGCCGAGCAGCGGAATAAAAGCTGTCATCCCAACAATCAGGCTGACCAGACCGCTATACTCCAGTTTCAGCAAAAGCATCCCAAGAAAACACAGGGTCCCAAGGATCAGCGATTCCATTCCCTGTCCGGCCACGAATCTGTCAAAAACTTCCAACGCCGTAAGGATAAAGTGTTTTACCGGCTGATATATGCTTTTCGGCATATAGGCCCGATACAGCCGTTTCATCTGGCTTTTCAGTTGTTCCTTGTCATACAGTATATATACGGATAACACGCCGGCAATTCCAAAAACTGCCAGGCGTCCGAGCAGCCCGGTCGTCATCCGTGCCATTTCAGGCATTAAAACATCCATCTTCTGGTTCAGCCGTCCCAGGTAACCTGAAATGCCTTCAATCAGAGGAGAGATATCCAGTTTTCCCATTCCTGTTTTCTCGATGAGTGACGACAGGGATGTCTGAAATGCCTGTATATAATCTTCCCGATTCTCTATGAATTGCTGAATACTCTCAATCAGCCTTGGCAGCGCAAAGCGGGCCACTGCCGCCACCACGCTGATAACAAGAAGATATACGGTCACCAGACCGGCAATCCGGGCTGCCTTCTTCGGTATTTTTCCTTTTTTTTCATAAAAGTTCCGCACATACTCATAAGGATGATTCAGCACAAAGGCAAGAATCCCCGCACCAATCACCGGAAAAAACTGCCGTACAATAAACCATAACTGTCTGCACAAATATCCGGAATGAACAACAATAATTACCAGAAAGACCAGCCAGGTCATTAGCAGCATCCATTGACGTACAGGTTTTCGATCCATTTTGTGTGCCTCCTCACCCATGAGTATAACCAAAAAAATCCAGGCTAAACCTGCGCCTGGATTTTTTATTCTTTATTCAATTGGATGAAGATTTTTAAGGGAAACATCCAGGATTGGCGCTGAATGGGTCAACGCCCCGCTGGATACATAGTCCACGCCAATCGCCTTAATGCGTTCAATATTTTCCTTCGTAATATTACCCGAACACTCGGTTTCTGCCCGGCCCTTTGCCATCGCCACCGCCGTCTGCATCATATCTGCAGACATATTGTCCAGCATAATAATATCCGCCCCCGCATCGAGCGCTTCCTGAAACATTTCCAGATTTTCAACTTCGATTTCTATCTTCCGCACAAAGGGCGCATATTCTCTGGCCATTGCCACAGCCTGCCGTACCCCGCCGGCTGCACCGATATGATTATCCTTAATCAGTACCCCATCCGAAAGATTGTAACGATGGTTATGACCGCCGCCGACCCGGACCGCATATTTTTCAAAAATACGCATGTTCGGCGTTGTTTTCCGCGTGTCCAACAGCCGGGTATGTGATCCTTCCAGTAAATCCGCCACCGCCCGTGTATACGTTGCAATACCGCTCATCCGCTGTAAATAATTCAGAGCTGTCCGTTCGCCGGAAAGAATCACCCGGATATCTCCCGTAACCTTTGCCAGCACCTCTCCCTTTTTAACCCGGTCACCATCACTTACATATTTTTCAACCCGAATGTTTTCATCCAGCAATTCAAATACTCTCTGAAAAACATCCATTCCTGCAATGATCCCGTCTTCTTTGCAAATCAACTGGGCCTCGCCTTTTTTGTAGCCCCGCATCACCGCATTGGTCGTCACATCTTCATCCGAAATATCTTCACGCAATGCCTGTAAAATCAGATTATCCACATTTAACCTGGTTGTTATCGGATTCATTCGCCTCTTCCCTCCTGATTTCCTGCCAGATGCTTTCTCTGCACCGGGCTTTGTATATCTCTTCATTTCTGTAGTCTTCTAAATTTATATTATAAATCTGACAAAGCTTTGGCATATCCATTATGGACCGCAGAGAATTTCCGCCGTCATATGTATCTGCCATCATATGTTTTACCGCCCGCTTTGCGAATACGAGACTTTCCAGCAGAGAATTACTTGCCAGACGGTTCGCACCATGGACGCCGTTACAGCTCGTCTCCCCCGCCGCATACAAATGCTTCATGGATGTCCGGCTGTCTTTATCCACCCAGACGCCTCCCATAAAATAATGCTGGGCAGGAACCACCGGAATGGGCTCTTTCGTAATGTCATAGCCTTCTTCCAAACACCGTTTATAAATATTCGGAAAACGCACTTTCACATCCATATCTTTAATCGTTAAAAAGGATAACCGGACATAAGGCATATGGTCTTTTGCCATCTGCCGCTGGATCGCCTTTGTTACCACATCCCTCGGAAGCAGCTCATCGACAAAACGTTCCCCATGCTTATTATAAAGGACCGCCCCTTCTCCCCGGACCGATTCCGAAATAAGAAAGCTCCGTCCAGGCCGGCAGGTATATAACGTTGTCGGATGAATCTGAACATAATCCGTATGTTCCAGTTCAATCCCCCGTTTCAGAGAAATCGCCAGAGCGTCCCCTGTCAAATGGGGAAAATTAGTAGAATGTTTGTAAATGCCTCCGATTCCTCCACAGGCCCAGAGAACATGCTTTCCGAATACCGGCTCCAATTTCCCCTCCGGAGTTTTCAGTATAATACCGTCACACTGGTTCTCCTTTGCAAGGATATCCACCATCTCTGTATGTGTCCGCAGAGTAATATTTTTTTTGGCACATACATGTTTAAGCAATGTGCTCGTAATTTCTTTTCCCGTAACATCATCATGATACAGAATCCGATTTTCTGAATGGGCGCCTTCACGGGTATAAAGAAGCCGCTCCCCATCCCTTGCAAAATCAACGCCATATTCAATCAGTTCATTGATCACTTCCCGGGATGACCGGATCATAATATCCACAGATTCCTTTCTGTTTTCATAATGCCCCGCCCGAAGTGTATCCTCAAAAAAGCTGTCATAGTCTTTTTCATCTCTGAGGACACAAATGCCCCCCTGAGCCAGAAAAGAATCGCTTTCTTCTATATCTGCCTTCGTGATCATCAATATATCTGTATTCTCCGGCAAATGCAGCGCTGCAAAACACCCTGCCACGCCACAGCCGACAATGATTACATCATATGCTCGTTTCATTCCGTGTCCCGCCTATCTGGATAACTCCAGCATCCGTTTTAATGGTGCATGAGCTTTTTCCATTAATTCTTCCGTCATGACCAGCCTCTCCTGCGGCCGGTTCAATACGGAAAGCACTTTATCCAAAGTAACCTTTTTCATATCCTCACATATCTGAAGTTCACTGGCCGGATAAAAGACCTTATCCGGATTCCTGCGCTTCAATTCATACATAACGCCCAACTCTGTCGCTATAATAAATTCCTTTGCCTCCGATGCTGTCGCATAATCAATAATACCGGAGGTACTTCCGGCATAATCTGCCAGATCCGTTACCTCCTTCCGGCATTCCGGATGAACCAGCACTTTGGCTTCCGGATGCTGTTTCAGCCCCTCCTGAATGTCCTCCGGCCGGATCATTGTATGTACCGGGCAGCCGCCCTCATTAAAAATAAACTTTTTTTCAGGAAGTTTTTCTGCAATATACCCTCCCAGATGTTTATCCGGAATAAAATAAATGACCGGATTCGGCAAGGCCTTTACGACCCGAAGCGCATTGGATGAAGTCACACATACATCGGAGTGGCTTTTCAGCTCCGCTGTTGAATTCACATAACAGACAACTGCAACATCTTCACCGTACTGCTCCCGCACTTCACGGATTTTTTCAACAGAAGCCATATGTGCCATCGGACAGTCTGCCCCTGCTTCCGGTAAAAGCACTCTCTTTTTCGGATTCAGAATCTTGGCGCTCTCTCCCATAAAGGAAACACCGCAAAGAACAATGGTTTCAGCTTCTATCTTCGTAGCCATCTCACTAAGATAATAAGAATCTCCCACATAATCTGCGATTTCCTGAACATCATCATCTACATAATAATGGGCCATAATGACCGCATTTTTCTCTTTTTTTAACTGCACAATCTGCTCTTGTATTTCCTTCATTACTGCCTCCACCAATCTATAGGATTCTCCAAGCTTTTATTTTTTAATATTTCGTTCCAGTATATCACATTTGTTTACAGTTGACAAGACACCTGTAATTTCACAAAAAGCTCTGAAAAAAATCATGCTTTCAGAGCCTTTAAGGTTTCATCTGTTATTTTTCAGAGGTATAAAATATCATGATTGATCGTCTGATAAAAAAGTTCCCCAAAGGATTCATAGTCCGATGTTTGTGTCAGAGCCCACATCATTTTAGTCACCGTCGCTTCCAGCGTCATATCATAGGATTCAAACACCGGAAATTGCTCTTTAATTTCTTTGCCCACCTGATAAACGGACATATCACTGCCTTCATGGGTCACCTGAGTTGCCATCACCAGATATTTCCCGGCTTCTGTCCACCGGGACAGGGCTTTTAAAAAGCTGTTATCCCCATAATTTGGCAGACCGCCCACACCGAAGCATTCGATGATCACACCGTCATAATCATCAAAAAGAGCATCCAGGACTTTGCCGCTCATCCCCGGAATCAGCTTTAACAAAAAAATGTTATCGTTCATCTCATGGCAAAATTTCAGCGGACGGACCGTCTGTTCTTTATCATCAATATAAAAAATAATCCGATGGTCATGGATGCTGGCAATATCCGGATAGTTAATGCTGGAAAAAGCATTATAGCTCTTTGAACGCTCTTTTCTTGCCCGGGTTCCTGCAATAACCTTGCCGCCAAAGACAATACATACGCCGTGAGCACGGTCATCCGAAGCAAAACAAAGGCTGTCCAGAAGATTGGAACGGGCATCTGTAATTTCTAAATCTATCGGCCGCTGAGCCCCGGTAATTACAATCGGTTTTCTGTTATTCTGAATTAAATAAGAAAGGGCTGCCGCTGTGTAGGCCATCGTGTCTGTTCCGTGACAGATCACAAAACCATCATAATACTCATATTTTTTCTCAATAAGCCTTGAAAGACGCTGCCAGTGACTGCTTTCAATGTTCGTACTATCCAAATTAAAGGGGGCTTCCGTATCAATCTGGCAAAAGGCTTCGGCTGCAGGGATGTAAGAAAGAATTTCCTCAGCAGAAATCTGAGGTGCCAACCCCTGTTCCGTATGTTTCGACGCAATTGTCCCACCTGTGGCAATTAAAAGTATTTTCTTCATATTCTTTGCTCTCCATCCATTATTTTTCCAACAAAATAAGTATAGCAACCGTCCAATCAAAGCGTCAAGCCCCAGATACGCCTTTACAGACCGCTTTTTTTGTACCGGGAATTTCCGATACGGCAAAAAAAATAAGCTCAAAATACTTTGAACTTATTTTAAAGAGGCGTCGGCCGGATTTGAACCGGCGCATAGAGGTGTTGCAGACCTTTGCCTTACCACTTGGCTACGACGCCATATTCAGTTTAAATGACTCCAAGGGGATTTGAACCCCTGTTACCGCCGTGAAAGGGCGGTGTCTTAACCGCTTGACCATGGAGCCTTACTTTCTCTTTTTTCTTCTGGAAGCTTCGCTTCCGAACTCCCCGAGCGGGGCTCGAACCTGCAACAACTCGGTTAACAGCCGAGTGCTCTACCATTGAGCTATCGAGGATTATTCTTTGAAGTCCATATGCCTTCAAAACTACACACTGAAAATCTTTCCATCCTCTCACATCTTTCTTCCTTCAACCAGCCTTCTGGTCATGCCCTCGACCGATTAGTAACAGTCAGCTCCATGCATTGCTGCACTTCCACCTCTGCCCTATCTACCTCGTCGTCTTCAAGGGGTCTTACT
>DBGCEW010000212.1:0-12850 GCA_048357495.1 Frisingicoccus sp. | reverse complement strand
CCGGAAAGCTTGGAGCCATTATTAATCTGGACGACATTACCCACATTGATTTTGTAGAAAAAATTCTCGGAAAGCTTCCTGAGACCATGAGTTGCCGTTTTAATACAGGCGGGAATTTTGAACTGAGCAACGGCATTATGGACAGCCCGGGAGAGGCAAAGTACGGTTTTACGCGGGAACAGCTGACAGAAGGCTTTAAGCGCATGCTGTCCAAGGGCGTTAAGCATTTTGGCCTTCACGCATTTTTAGCCAGCAACACAAAGACAAATGAATATTATCCGGCGCTGGCGCGGATTTTATTTAAAACCGCAGTGGAGCTTCATGAAGAAACCGGGGCTGCCATTGAATTTATCAATTTGTCCGGTGGCGTGGGAATTCCATATACGCCGGAGGAGGAGCCGAATGATATTCTTGCGATCGGTGAAGGGGTTCGCCAGGCCTTTGAAGAAATTCTTGTCCCGGCAGGACTTGGAGACGTGGCGATCTATACAGAGATGGGACGTTTTATGATGGGACCTTATGGGCATCTCATTGCCAAAGCAGTTCATGAAAAACATATTTATAAAGAATATATCGGTTTGGATGCCTGTGCCTGCAATCTGATGCGCCCGGCAATGTACGGCTCTTATCATCATATTACGGTAGCCGGTAAGGAAGAGGCACCATGTGACCACAAATACGATGTGACCGGTTCGCTCTGCGAAAACAATGACAAGTTTGCGGTGGACCGGATGCTCCCGAAAATTGATATGGGTGATCTGATCATTATTCATGATACGGGTGCCCATGGATTCTCTATGGGATATAATTACAACGGTAAACTCCGTTCGGCAGAAGTTCTTTTGAAGGCGGATGGCACGACCCAGTTGATTCGCCGGGCCGAGACGCCAAAGGATTATTTTTCAACCTTTGATTTTTGTGATGTTTTGGATAAATATTTATAATACATTTAAATAAGAAGGTCCCTTTGAAACGGGTTCTGTGTTTCAAAGGGACCTTCTTTTGATGTATATTTACTGAGCTTTGGCAGCTTTTATCCTTTCAATCAATTCAGGGATAACCTTGTGCAGATCATCGACAATACCATAGTGGGCAATGTCGAAAATCGGCGCCCGGGGATCCGTATTTATGGCAATGATGGTATCCGATTCCTTCATTCCTGCAATATGAGGTACAGCCCCGGAAATGCCGCAGGCGAAATAGATTTTCGGTGCTACCGTTTTTCCGGTAGCGCCAACCTGATAATCTCGGGAAATCCAGCCTTCATCCACCGCAGCACGGGATGCGGCGATATTTCCGCCAAGAAGCCGGGCCAGTTCACGGAGCAATTCAAAACCTTCGGCGCTGCCAACGCCGCGGCCTCCGGCAACGAGAATGGAAGCTTCTTCAATATTGGATTCGGCAAGTCCTGAATCTTCAATAAATTCTAAAAATTTACTCTGGATGTTTTCAGACTTTTGAGGCTCCAGAATATGTGCATTTTGATGAATATCCGGTGTCCGGTCATCCAGATGGAATGCTCCAGGAACAAAGGTTCCAATCTGAGGCTTTTTGTTCAGGGAAACAGAAGCACGGAGTTTGCCGTCAAAGGTTGGACGAATAAAAAGCAAATCCATAGTTTCGTTTTTAGACATGACATCGGTGCAGTCTGAGGCGATTCCAAGGTTCATCTCAGCGCTCAGAATCGCACTGATATCCTTTCCGAGAGGGGTGGCGCCAAAAAGAATCGCTCCGGGCATCTGGTTTTCGGCTGAGCTTTTCAATGCTCCGGCAATCTCTGCAGCGGAAAAGCGCTCATTGGCCGGGCAGAGCACAGGAATGGCCTTCGCCTGATGTTCACCTGCCAGCTGCTGTGCCTTTGCCAGAATTTCAAGACTGGAACGCTTTGGCTGCTGCGCAGACATTTCAATAAATACCCATATATCTTTTAAATTACCCATGACCAAACCTCCTAAATTAAATGTTTTTCAAATAAAGTATCAACGAGCTTCCGGGCAGAATCTTTTGCATCGATTCCCTGAATGCGGATGCCGACTTCCGGCCTGGCGGCAGGGAACAGAGCCTCTACGCAGGATGGAGATACAAGATCTTCCCCGGAAAGATTCAAATCTGCATTTGTGAGGAGGGAAATCACTGCTTTTTTCGCAGCCATTTTCCCCTTTAATGTGATTGGACGTGGCTTTGGCATATCCTCTGTGACCGAGCAAACCAGAGGGAAGGGCGCATGCCACAGGTTATATCCGGTACCGGATTTTTGACGGATCGTCATGGACTCAGCGTCTGTTTCAATCTGGCAGGCAGAATTCAGATAAGGGATATCCAGCATCGCAGCAAGCTTTCTGCCAATCTGGCCGGTAGCGCTGTCCAGAGAGGCGTGACCGGTGAAGATACAATCTGCCGGACCCAGATGGCGTACCGCTGCGGCAAGGACTTTGGCAGTGACAAGGGTATCAGCGCCGGCATAGGCTTCATCCGTAATGCGTACCCCGGTGTCAGCGCCCATGGCAATGGCTTCACGGAGCTGGACGTCGCAGCTTTCGTCGCCCATCGTCAAGACAGTAACAGAGCCGCCAAGACTGGCTTTCAGGGAAAGGGCAGCTTCAACTGCATGTAAATCGGCCGGATTCATCATATTTCCTGCGGAAGAACGATCCACAGTAAAGGTTTGATGATTCATTTGAATATCGGAAATGACAGGAATTTGTTTCACAAAAACAAAAATATTCATAAGTAAACCCTCCTTAAAAATAATAATTATTATTGATATTATAATATGAAATTAAAAAAAAAGCAATTGAATATTTAAAATAGTGGTGCTAAAATGTAGAACGGCAATGAAAACGCGTTAGAAAAAGGAGATTTTAACAATGGAGAAAATGACAAAAAATTCCTATTTATTTAAAATGTCAGTGCCGATTTTTATTGAGTTGCTTTTACAGCTGCTGGTAGGGAATATTGACCAGATTATGGTCAGCCGGTATTCTCAGGCTTCGGTGGCGGCGATTGTCAACGGAAATCAGATTATGAATATTATTATTATCACGATGAATATGCTGTGTATGGCAACAACGGTTGTGCTGACCCAATGTCTTGGCGCCAGAGACAAATACCGGAGCAATCAGCTTTGCATGATATCGATGCTGGTTATCAGCGGTGTCAGTCTGGTGGCTTCAGTGGTCACTCTGTTTTTTAGTTCTCCGATTTTCAGGATGATGAATATCGATCCGGAGATTCTTCACGAGACAAGTATGTATTTGATGATCGTTGGCGGATTTTCGCTGGTGCAGGGGCTTTATTTGAATTTTGCAGCCATACTGCGCAGCCACACCCGTCTCAAGGAGGTTATGATTGTTTCGATCATTATGAATGTTCTGAATATCATTGGCAATGCTATTTTGATCAATGGGTTATTCGGATTTCCGCAGCTTGGCGTTGTCGGTGCGGCCATATCGACGGTTATCAGTAAAATCATCGGCCTTCTTCTTATATATATTGTTTATAGAAAATATACGGAGATAGAGCTGAAGCTCCGCTATCTGAAGCAGGGAAGTAAAGAAATGCTTTTTAAGCTTTTAAAAATCGGTATTCCTTCCGGGGCGGAAAATTTTTCTTACAATCTTTCTCAGATTTGTATTTTGAGTATTATTAATCCCTATGGGGCCGCAGTGACGGCGACAAAGGGTTACTGCAGTCTTCTTGCCAATTTTGCTTACGTCTATGCGATCGCTATTTCAGAGGCGGTTCAGATTGTTATCGGTTACCTTCTTGGAAGCGGTGAAATCCATGAAGTGGAAAAAAAGGTATGGTGGACCCTGAAGGTTTCGGTGGCTGTCTGTGTGGGTATGATGTTTATTATCTGGGTTTTCAGCAATCCGGTGCTGGGGATATTTACGGATAATCCGGAGATGCTGGCTTTAGGACGTCAGATTCTTTTTATCGACATTTTTCTGGAGTTTGGACGGGCGATTAATATTCTTATGACAAAATCACTGATTTCTGTAGGAGAAATTAAAGTACCGATTTGTGTCGGCATCAGTTTCCACTGGGCGGTGGCTCTGTTCTTATCCTACATATTTGGCGGGGTATTGCATCTTGGACTTCAGGGAATCTGGGTTGCGATGATGATCGATGAATGTTCGAGAGGACTGATCTATTTTATCCGGTTTCGCGGAAAGAAATGGAAACAGAAATACGAGCCGGCAGCAATTGAAGCGAGCGTATAGAGAAAGAGAAAAAAGTCCATTGAGATCCCATGTCACAGGGATGTCAATGGACTTTTTTGAATTTATTTACGGTTTGCGCGCATACGCATTTTTGTATCAAGGATTTTCTTACGCATACGGATGCTTTCCGGAGTGACTTCGACAAGCTCATCATTTTCGATGAAGTCGAGGGCTTCTTCCAAGCTGAGGATTCTCGGCGGTGTCAGTTTGAGAGCATCATCGGAACCGGAAGCACGGGTGTTGGTCAGATGTTTTGCCTTACAAACGTTCAGTTCCATGTCGTCGCCCTTTGGATTTTGTCCGACAATCATACCGGCGTAGACTTTTTCGCCAGGACCTACGAATAAGGTTCCACGGTCCTGAGCATTGAAAAGACCATAGGCCAGGGTTTCTCCGGATTCAAAGGCAATCAGGGAACCGGTCTGGCGGTAAGCAATATCGCCCTTATATGGACCATAATCATTAAAGAGGGTATTCAGAATACCGTTACCCTTTGTATCGGTCATGAATTCGCCTCTGTAACCGATTAAACCACGGGATGGAATGTTGAATTCCAGACGGGAGTATCCGCCGCTGGCTTTGGACATGCCGGTGAGCTCACCTTTACGGAGACTGAGTTTTTCAATAACAATGCCGGTGAATTCATCCGGTACATCGATGACGGCAGTTTCCATAGGCTCCAGAAGCTTTCCGTTTTCATCTTTTCTGTAAATAACTTCCGCCTTGCTGACAGCAAATTCATAACCTTCACGACGCATATTTTCAATTAATACGGAGAGGTGAAGTTCACCACGGCCGGAGACCTTAAATGAATCGGTGTTTTCTGTTTCTTCGACACGAAGGCTGACATCCGTATTCAATTCACGCATCAGACGGTCACGGAGATGGCGGGAAGTGATGTACTTGCCTTCTTTTCCGGCCAGGGGGCTGTCGTTAACGATGAAATTCATGGAAATGGTCGGCTCGGAAATTTTCTGGAACTGGATCGGTTCCGGATTTTCCGTAGAGCAAAGGGTATCGCCGATATGAATATCGGAAATACCGGAAATAGCCACAATAGAGCCAACGGAAGCTTTATCCACTTCCATTTTATTTAATCCGTCAAATTCATAGAGTTTACTGATCTTTACTTTTCGGTTCTTTTCCGGTTCATGGGCATTGACAATAACGGCATCCTGATTGACCTTAATGGTACCGTTGCTTACCTTACCGACACCGATACGTCCGACATATTCATTGTAATCGATGGTGCTGATTAAAACCTGGGTTCCGGCATCTGGATCGCCTTCCGGTGCAGGAATATGTTCGATAATTGTTTCAAAAAGCGGTTGCATATCCTGACCATCTTCGTCAATTTCCAGCATGGCGATGCCGGATTTTGCGGAAGCATAGATAAACGGACAGTCCAGCTGTTCATCGGAAGCGTCCAGATCGATGAGAAGCTCCAGCACTTCATCGATGACTTCATCCGGACGGGCCTCCGGACGGTCAATTTTATTGATGCAGACGATGACGGCCAGATCCATTTCCAGAGCCTTTTTTAAAACAAATTTGGTCTGAGGCATCGGGCCCTCGAAAGCATCGACAACCAGGACAACACCATCCACCATTTTCAGAACACGTTCAACTTCGCCGCCGAAGTCGGCATGTCCCGGAGTATCAATAATATTAATTTTTGTATTTTTGTAAAATACGGCGGTATTTTTAGATAAAATAGTAATACCACGCTCACGTTCTATATCATTGGAGTCCATAACACGGTCCTGGACAACCTGGTTACTGCGGAATACACCGCTCTGTTTCAATAATTCATCGACCAGTGTTGTCTTGCCGTGGTCGACATGAGCAATAATAGCAATATTTCGGATATCTTCGCGTTTGATTTTCATATTCTGTTCCTTCCAATTCAATTCATACATGTACTACTGACAACTTTTATATTCTACCATAATGCTTCGTTTTTTCAAGAAAATTTATCAACATTTTTTGTTTGTCTTTTGTAAAGTGTACAAATAAACTTCAGAACCTGTCATTTTTTGCATTTTGTGTCGAAGAATTCTAATTTATTTCGGTATGGATTCATGCTAAAGTCTTTTAAGAATTCGGTTCTAAAACAGAGCACAGCCGAATAGATATATTAAACGAGATGAAAACTTGTATATACAGAAAGGGGAACAAAAAATGGCAGACAAGGTGCTGGATAATAATCAGGTAACAATCGTGGGGGTTGTAGATTCGGAGTTCGTATACAGCCATGAAGTATTTGGAGAGGGATTTTATATTGTTGAAGTCATTGTTCAGAGACTCAGTAATATGGTGGACCGGATTCCGCTGATGATTTCGGAACGGCTGATCGACGTTACCGGAAATTACATAGGGCGTACCCTTGAGGCGCATGGTCAATTCCGCTCTTACAACAAACATGAGGAAGGAAGAAACCGTCTGGTCCTTTCCGTGTTTGTCCGGGAGGTTGAAGTTTTGGATGGGGAGCCGGAGAATGTCAAACCAAACAGTATTTTTCTGGATGGTTATATATGTAAACAGCCGGTGTACCGGATGACACCTCTCGGGAGAGAGATTGCCGATCTGCTTCTGGCAGTTAACCGGCCTTATGGGAAGTCCGATTATCTTCCATGTATCTGCTGGGGCAGAAACGCCCGGTTCGCAGGGAAATTTGAAGTGGGAACACATATTCATTTATGGGGAAGAATCCAGAGCCGGACTTATCAGAAGCGGGTTGATGGCGAGCAGGTAGAACGAAGGACTGCTTATGAAATATCGGTAAGTAAAATCGAATGTATTGAATAAAATCATTGACGCGGTCTCCGAAATATGTTATTAACTAACATTGAGGTGAATGTTGTGGAAAAAGGATTGGTAAAGATATACTGCGGCGAAGGCAAGGGGAAATCCACCTCGTCTCTGGGGAGAGCCCTTGTATGTGCCGGCGAAGGCAAGGAAGTATTTATCGTACAGTTTTTAAAAGGAAGACATACGGGAGCGCTGGACTATCTGAAACGTCTTGAGCCGGAAGTTAAAGTTTTCCGTTTTGAAAAGATGAATCGTTTTTATGAGGAGCTTTCGGAAGAGGAACAGAAGGAAGAAAATCTGAATATCAGAAACGGTGTGAATTTTGTCAGGAAAGTGGTTTCTATCGGTGAATGTGATGTGCTTATTCTGGATGAATTCTTAGGTCTGGTTGATATAGGGATTATCGCTGTGGAGGATGTGATTGAGCTTATTCGCAGTAAGCCGGAAACCATGGAAGTCATTCTGACGGGAAGAAATCTGCCGGAAGCGCTGGTGAATGAAGCAGACTATATATCGAAAATTGATATTGTAAAAAAAGCAGATGAAGCGATGTAAAAGGGAAGCCGGTGGTTGACATTAAATGCCAGAAATGCTACTATTATTTAAAGAAAAAGTGCATTTATGGAGTGCTGCTTGGAATAAAAACATCAGTCTAATCGTATGTTAATGAGTCGGCAGTTGTCGGCTCATTTTTAATTTTGCAGACATTCTTTATATAGACAAGGAGGTTCATTATGGCCATTTTTACAGGCGCAGGCGTAGCCATCGTAACACCGATGCATCCGGATGGTTCGGTCAACTTTGATAAATTGGGAGAATTGATAGAATTTCAGATTGCAAACCGTACGGACAGTATTATTATTACAGGAACAACCGGAGAGGCATCCACACTGACGGAAGAAGAACATGTGGAGTGTATTCGTTTTGCTGTGGATAAAACTGCAAAGCGGATCCCTGTCATTGCAGGAACCGGGTCTAACTGTACAGAAACAGCGATTTATCTGACAAAAGAGGCGGAAAAAGCCGGTGCGGACGGAGCGTTGGTGGTTACACCGTACTATAATAAGGCAACACAGAAAGGGTTAATTCAGCATTTTTCAATGATTGCCCGGAGTGCAGATCTTCCGATAGTGCTGTACAGTGTTCAGAGCCGGACAGGTGTGAATATTCAGCCGGAAACGGTTGCCGCATTGAACAGAGCGTGTGATAATATCGTGGCGGTGAAGGAAGCCAGTGGAAATATTTCTCAGGTGGCAGACATTCTTCAGATGACACAGGGAGATATTGACGTTTATTCCGGAAATGATGATCAGATTGTACCGATTCTGTCTTTGGGCGGTAAGGGGGTTATTTCCGTATTATCGAATATCTGTCCTCAGGAAACCCACGATATGGTTGCAAAATTTATGGATGGGGATATCATAGGAAGCCGTGATCTTCAGCTGAAGGCGCTGCCGCTGGTTCATGCTTTATTCTGTGAAGTGAATCCGATTCCTGTGAAGGCAGCTTTAAATTTAATGGGGATGGACGTTGGTCCGCTGCGCCTTCCGATGACAGAGATGGAAGAAGCCAATAAACAGCGTCTGGCACAGGCGATGAGAGACTTTGGTATTACAGTTAAATAGATGTGTCCGAAAGAGCTGTGTCAGATTTTTAACAATCTGGGACAGCTTTTTGGGTGCTTGAAAAGAAAGGAAAAGATATGACAAAATTTATTATGCACGGATGTAACGGGGCCATGGGACAGGTGATCACCCGCCTGGCAAAAGAAGATCCGGAAGTGGAGATTGTAGCGGGGATTGATATTAATGATCGGATTGACAACGGCTATCCTGTGTTTACCAATATACAGGATTGTACGGTGGAAGCGGATGTCATTGTGGATTTTTCGGTGGCAAAGGCTGTGGACAGTGTGATTGATTTTGCGGTGGAAAGGCAGATGCCGCTGGTTCTCTGTACGACAGGGCTTTCCGAAGACCAGTTGGTCAGAGTTGAAGCGGCCGGAAAAAAAGTGGCAGTGCTGCGCTCAGCCAATATGTCCCTTGGTGTCAATACGGTATTTAAGCTGGCGGCGATTGGCGCCCAGGTACTGGCTCAGGCCGGATATGATATTGAGATTGTCGAGAAGCATCACAATCTGAAGCTGGATGCGCCTTCAGGAACAGCGCTGGCCATTGCAGATGCCATGAATGCGGTATTAAATAAGGAATATGTTTATAAACTGGACCGGAGTCAGGAACGGAGAAGACGGGAAAAGAAGGAAATTGGTATCCAGGCGGTACGGGGCGGCAATATTGTCGGAGAGCATGAAGTCTTTTTCTGTGGTCCGGATGAAGTGATTGAAATTAAGCATACAGCCTATTCAAAAGGAATTTTCGCAAAGGGTGCTATTGCAGCGGCGGCCTATTTGAAGGGAAAAGCACCGGGAATGTATACCATGAGTGATGTTATCGATTAAAATAAGCGGGGGTAAATTATGGGGAACACTATAACAAAAAACGAATATGATGCATTACAGAGAAAACATCTGGAGGTTCTGTCCGAAATGTACCCGTCGATTGCTGCGGCATCGACGGAGATTATCAACCTTCAGGCGATTTTAAATCTGCCAAAGGGGACGGAGCATGTTCTCAGTGATATTCACGGTGAGGCAGATCAGTTTTTTCATGTGTTGAAAAACGGTTCCGGTGCTGTCCGGGCAAAAATCGATGATGAATTTGGAAACAGCCTGTGCATAAGGGATAAAAAACAGCTGGCGACGCTGATCTATTATCCGGCGGAAAAACTCGACCTGATTGAAAAAGAAGAGACGGAACTGGATGACTGGTATAAAATCACCCTTCACCGGTTGATTCAGGTGTGTAAACGGGCGGCTTCCAAGTATACCCGTTCGAAGGTGCGTAAAGCCCTGCCAAAGGATTTCGCTTATGTTATTGAAGAATTAATTAATGAAAAAGAAGAGTTTATCAATAAAGAAGCGTATTATAATGGAATTATCGATACGATCATCCGCATTGGGCGGGCCAGAGCCTTCATCATTCAGTTATGTGAATTGATTCAGCGTCTGGTTATTGATCATTTACATATTGTCGGGGATATTTACGACAGAGGTTCCGGCGCTGTAGAAATTATGGACCACCTGATGAATTACCATTCTGTGGATATCCAGTGGGGAAATCATGACCTTTTGTGGATGGGAGCTGCTTCCGGCCAGGAATCCTGTATTGCCAATGTGATCCGAATCTGTGCCCGTTACGGAAATCTTGAAACCCTGGAAGATGATTATGGAATCAATCTGATGCCGCTGGCGAATTTTGCGTTGGAAACCTATGCGGATGATCCATGTGACCTTTTTAATGTCCAGTATCACGGGGATTCGGATGCGCTGAGCCGTATTGAAGAACAGACAGAGATGAAGATGCATAAGGCCATTTCTGTGATTCAGTTTAAACTGGAAGGCCAGTTAATTAAGCGCCGGAAGGATTTTAAGATGGAGAGTCGTCTCCTTCTGGACAAGATTGATCCGGAAGCGGGAACAGTGGAAGTGGACGGATGCACCTATCAGCTGCTGGATACGAAATTTCCGACAATTATATGGAGCGATCCGTACCAGTTATCGAAGGAAGAAGAAAAAGTCGTGAACCGTCTGGTTCAGAACTTTAAAAACTGTGAAAAGTTACAGCGCCATATCCAGTTCCTGTTTAAATCCGGAAGTCTTTACCGCTGCTATAATAAAAATATTTATTATCATGGCTGTGTGCCTTTGAATGAAGACGGAAGCTTCAGGGAAGTCTATTTACGGGATAAGGGGTATAAAGGCCAGGCCCTTTACGATTTCATCGAGCAGTATGTGCGCAAAGGCTATTATCTTCCGGAGAGTGAAACGGAAGAAAAAACCTATGGCCAGGATCTGACATGGTTTGCCTGGTCCAATGAAAATTCACCGGTTTTTGGTAAGGAAAAGATGGCAACTTTTGAACGGTATTTCCTTGGGGAACCGGAAGTTCAGGAAGAGCGGAAGGACCCATATTACCGTCTGATCGAAGATGAAAAGGTTTGTGAGGAAATATGCAACAGTATTCTTCGGGAGTTTAAGCTGAATCCGGAGACAGGGCATATTATTAACGGGCACATGCCGGTAAAACTGAAGAAAGGCGAGAGCCCGATTAAGGGAAACGGAAAACTGTTTATTATCGACGGCGGATTTTCAAAGGCTTATCAGAAGACGACGGGAATTGCCGGATATACGCTGGTTTATAACTCTTATGGGCTGAAGCTTGTAACCCACATGCCTTTTGAGAGCCTTGAACGGGCCATTATTGAAGAGACAGATATCTGTGAGGATATCTGCGTGGTTGAAAAATTACTGGAGCGTCAGTATGTCGCCGATACCGATAACGGACAGATTCTCAAACGGAAAATCGGGGATTTGGAACTGCTTCTGAAAGCTTACCGGAATGGTGAACTGAGAGAAAATCCAGGAAAATAATCGTTGAAGTAAAATAACATGGAGGAATTTGGAATGAAGGACGGATTTATCAGGGTGGCGGCAGCCACACCGGAAATACAGGTGGCTGACTGCGGGTTTAACCGGGAGAATATTGAAAAAATGATGCGGGAGGCCTGTAAGCAGCATGTTCGGATGATTGTTTTTCCGGAATTGTGCATGACCGGTTATACCTGTGGTGATTTGTTCCTTCAGGAGCTGCTTCTCGGAGAATGTATCCGGGAATTGGAAATTCTTGCAGAGGCATCCCGGGGGATGGACATGCTGACCGTTGTCGGTATGCCTCTGGAAGTGAAAGGAAAACTCTACAATACGGCGGTGGTTCTGAAGGACGGACAGATTCTGGGCGTTATTCCAAAAACCTTTATTCCGAATTATGGAGAGTTCTATGAAGCCCGGCATTTTGAACGGGGCTCCGCAAAGCCTGTACGCATCAGGCTGGCGGGTCAGGAAACCTGGTTTGGTACCCATCTGCTTTTTGAATGTGAAAATGTACCGGGATTTGTTGTCGGCGGTGAAATCTGCGAGGATTTGTGGGCACCGAATCCGCCGAGTATATCCCATGCGCTGGCGGGTGCCACAGTGCTTTTTAATGTTTCTGCCAGCGATGAAGTGACGGGGAAGGATGTTTACCGAAAAGCCTTAATCCGGGGACAGTCTGCCCGGTTGATCAGCGGCTATGTGTATGCCGGAGCCGGGGAGGGGGAATCAACGACAGACCTTGTATTTCCGGGCCACAATCTGATCTGTGAAAACGGGACCTGTCTGGCGGAATCCGGACGTTTTGAAACCGGATGGATTTGTGCGGATCTGGATTTGGGACGGCTGAACAGTGAACGGCGTCGGATGACCACCTTTATTCAGAATGAAGAAACGGACTATGTCCGGGTGACCTTCCGTACGGAGATAGAGACACTGGAGCTGATGCGTTCCGTGGAGAAAAAACCCTTTGTTCCGGAAAAGGATTCAGACCGGAAAAAACGGTGTGAAGAGATTTTATCGATTCAGGCCATGGGACTTAAAAAACGTCTGGCCCATGCCCATTGCCGGTACGGGGTTGTTGGTATTTCCGGAGGCCTGGATTCTACCCTGGCCCTTTTGGTGACGGTCCGGGCTTTTGATGCCCTTGGGTTTGACCGGAAACAGATTAAAGCGGTGACAATGCCGTGTTTTGGAACGACAGACAGAACCTATAATAACGCCTGTCAGCTTGTCCGGGAATTGGGGGCAGAGCTTTTGGAGGTGAATATCCGTGATGCGGTATCCCTGCATTTTAAGGATATCGGACAGAATCCGGAGAACCACGATG
>DBGCEW010000211.1:0-9156 GCA_048357495.1 Frisingicoccus sp. | reverse complement strand
AAGGACATTTACGGAGAAAAGCGGCTTCATGAGCTTCTTGAGGCTTTGTGCCGTATTGACGGTATTCAGTGGATTCGTCTCCTCTACTGCTATCCGGAGGAAATTACCGATGAACTGATTGAGGTGATCCGAAGGGAGCCGAAAATCTGTCACTACCTGGATATACCGATTCAGCACAGCAGTGACCGGATTTTAAAACGGATGGGACGCCGGACATCCCGTAAAGAACTGGAAGAAGTCATTGAAAAACTTCGCAGGGAGATTCCGGATATTGCCCTGAGAACAACTTTAATCAGCGGTTTTCCGGGGGAGACAGAGGAAGATCAGGAAGATTTGAAATCCTTTATTCAGACAATTAAGTTTGACCGTCTCGGCGTATTTACTTATTCTCCGGAGGATGGAACACCGGCAGCAGCCATGGAAGACCAGATACCGGAAGAAACGAAAGCGGAGCGCCGGGGAGAACTCATGGCGCTGCAGCAGAAAATTTCTGAGGAAAAAACTGGAAATATGGTTGGCAGGGTGTTGAAGGTCCTCGTTGAGGGAAGAATTCCTGAGGAGGATGTCTATGTGGGAAGAACTTACAGAGATGCGCCGGATGTGGATGGTTATGTCTTTCTGAATGCAGAGGAAGAAATTATTTCCGGAGATTTTGTGACGGCAAAGATTACCGGAGCTGACGCATATGATTTGACAGGAGAGGTGCTGTATGAATTTACCGAATAAACTGACTGTGCTCAGAGTGATTATGATTCCCTTCTTTGTAGTCTTTTATCTGACGGGACATGTATATATTGCGGATATTCTGTTTATTATTGCCAGTCTGACAGATATGGCTGATGGAAAAATTGCGAGAAAATATAATCTTGTGACAAATTTTGGAAAGTTTATGGATCCTCTGGCAGATAAACTGCTCGTGGCAGCGGCTTTAATCTGTTTTGTGGAAGTGAACCGGATTCCGGCATGGATTGTTTTAATTATTATCAGCCGGGAATTTATCATCAGCGGATTTCGTCTGGTGGCCGCAGAGGGCGGAAAAGTCATTGCTGCCGGTTACTGGGGAAAATTAAAGACGGCGGTAACGATGGTAACGATAGTGTTTATGATTCCGAATTTTGGCGGTATTTTTTTCGGAACCGGCTGGATATATCCGCTGGAACAGATTTTAGTGTATGCGTCGTTGATTCTGACCATTATCTCTCTGGTTGATTATCTGATAAAGAACAAAGAAGTGCTTGGAGGCGAAATGTAATGGTTATTGAATTGATTTCTGTAGGTACGGAAATTTTACTTGGAAATATAACAAATACCAACGCCAGATATCTGGCAGAAGAGTGCGCGGTACTCGGTCTCAGCAATTACTATCAGGTAACGGTCGGGGATAATGAAGAACGGCTGGCGGCAGCTGTAAAGACGGCTCTGGACCGTTCAGATATTGTATTGCTGACGGGAGGCCTTGGACCGACAGAGGACGATCTGACCCGGGAAACGGTAGCAAAGGTTCTTGGCCGTGAAATGAAAGAGGTTCTGGAAATCCATCGGCATATTGAAGCCTATTTTGAACGGATGGGGGCGAAAAAGCCGCCGGAAAATAACTGGCGTCAGGCAATGGTTATTGAAGGGGCTCAGATTGTAGAAAACCACAATGGCACAGCGCCGGGAATGATTGTGGATGCCGGCGACAACAAACGGATTATCCTGATGCCCGGACCACCGGAGGAACTGAAGATGATGTTTGAGGAAAGTATTGCGCCTTATCTTTCCGGACTGAATCATCAGGTTATCTGTTCCAAGACCGTGAAGATCTGCGGTATGGGCGAGAGCCGGGTGGCGGAAGCGGTTTCGGATTTGATTGACGCCCAGACCAATCCGACCATCGGAACTTATGCCAAGGGCGGCGAAGTTCATCTTCGGATTACTGCCAGCGGCGAAGATTATAAGACAGCACGAAAGAGTATTAAACCGATTGTCAAAGAGCTGAAAAGCCGTTTTGGCGAAAAAGTATATACGACCCGTGAAAGCGAAACACTGGAACAGCATGTGATCGGCCTTTTGAAACGAAAAAAAATGACCGTTACGGCAGCAGAATCCTGTACCGGCGGATTATTTGCTTCGACACTGATCAATGTACCGGGAGCATCCGAAGTGCTGGGAGAAAGCTATATTACTTATTCCAATGAGGCAAAACACAAGATTCTCGGTGTAAAAAATAAAACCCTGCGGAATGAGGGGGCTGTCAGTGAAAAATGTGCTGAAGAAATGGCTAAGGGCGCTGCCAAAGCGGCCAATGCCCGGGCGGCGGTTTCCATTACGGGCATTGCAGGACCTGACGGCGGTACCGATGAGAAGCCGGTGGGTCTGGTGTATATTGGCTGTTATATTGATGGAAGGACATGGGTTAAATCCTATCATATGAACGGTGACCGACAGAAAATCCGTGAAGTGACAGTGAAACGGGCATTGGATATGCTCAGACGCTGCATCAATCATCCTGAAGAAGTCTGAGGAGGCGTTATATGGGCACAAAAGACAAAAAGAAATGGTTGATTACAGGGCTGATGTGCCTGATGATGTGGGTGCTCTGCGGCTGTGTTGGGAATAATAAGATCAGCATTGATACCTCTCTGGAGGTGAATAAAAATTTTAAAGGTCAGAGGGTGATGTCCGCTCAGATTTCGGACAGCATTTTCCGCCGTGCTTTTAATGCAGATATAGAGGAACTTCAGTCTGTCATTACAGAGAAATGCCCGGCAACGTTAATCTGTTCTGCGGAAAAGCTTGATAAGGGTGTGGAAATCACGATGACCCTGGACTTTGCCAGCCAGAAAGACTATACGAATAAAATCGGTCAGATTCTCGGAAGAACCCCGGGAATTTATTATGATGCGTCCGAATCCGTGTTTAAAAGCGGTTATATGATTCAGGAAAACTTTTCATCCCAGGATCTTTTCGGATGGCTTGTAGCGGCTCTTGGCGAGGAATACAGTCAGTTTAAGGATGCCGAGGTTGGTGATATATTTGCCAACGGGAAAACGCAGGTCGTTTATGAAGGGGAATCTCTGGAAACGACGGAGCAGATTCATGTGGAAAATATGGATTCTCATGCCTTTGAAAGTGTTTCGGCAGAACTGACAATGAACGATGACGGTTCATTCCGCACAGAAATTAATTTTATCGCCAGCCAGGAAGTTTATTATGATATGGGCGATGATATGGACAGGGCCATTAAAAAACTTGTTCCCAATGGAGGCGTCTACGAAGTGGCGGATGTGGATGAGCAGAGGGTCTATACGATCGGTTTCAGTGCCTATAACAGTGAAACCCTGTTGTCTCAGTTAAATTCGGTGCTTAAAACAGATAAGTGTAAGTTTAAAGTTGAAGAAGATGGCGATGACACAGATCCGTTCCAGGCAGAAAAAGTGATTACCTTGTATCTGGATGCTTCTTATTTTCTTGATTTCAGTAAGCCGGAAACAGAACTGGTTTATAAATTGAATACCGGATCGGATTATTCCTTCAGCAGCTGCGAATCCATGACGGGATTTCTCAAAAGCTATTCTACAGACAGCAGTGACAAGTATACAAGCATTTACGCCACAGTGGGGCCTTCCGATGAAATTCAGATTCATCTGACCTATGCCATTGACATTAAAGAGGTCGAAGTGAACACGAAAATTTCCAGAGGAAATTCTCTGGACCGCAGTCTGAGTTTTAAATTTGATTCAGAGAAGGCAGAGCTGACCGGAGAGAATTTTGAAAGTAAGCTCAGATCCCGTATGGATGAAAATATGACCCTGGATGTGACGGATGAGGATAAAGTCCGAACCTATACCGTAAATATTCATGGGAACAGCCCGGAAGAATTATCTTTACAGACGACGAAGTTTCTTGACGGTTCTGTCAATGAAGAAGGGTTGACAAGTGTTCTTACCGGAGGTAAATCGGATAAGAAGCAGTTAAAAATAAAATCTTATATTTATGAAGACCGGATTGATCTGGGAAGATTTCTCGGAAGTGCGTCCGTTGAAGATGGCATTACTTACCGGATGCAATATCCGGAGGGCTATGCAGCGGCCTTTGAAGAAGGCAGTTACCGGGATATGGTTGTAGAAAATAATGTGCTGACCTGTAATACAAAAGATCAGATACTGGTTGTTAAATCCAGAGGTGAAACCACGAATATAACTGGGATTACTCAGATCATTCTCTGGTGGATAAGTCTGATTCTGTTTATTTTGGCTCTCATTCTGAATATGAAGCATATTGCAGGCTATATGCGGTACAAAGAAAAATATCTGTTAAAAACAGATCTCTTCCATGGAAGAAATCTGTTTCTGATGACCGTTGGCGTTGTTGCTTTGACGGTATTCCTGTTTACAACTCTCCGGTTGATTTTACGGGTATATTAGTCCGGAATATTATTTTTGTGTTTTACGGTAGAGGACAAAACACAGTATGCTGGAGGCAATGAGGATACCAAGAATCATCAGTGCGCAATGCATAAAATAGCCATCCGGCAGCAGGGTAATTACAGGGTCGGTGGTTTCGTCAAATATCCAGTAATCATTGTTAAAGAATAATTTATGAAACAGAACAAAGAACCGGTCCCAGTTTATGGCGATTAAAATGCCGAGAACTGCGGGCAGGGCCAGGTTCAGAACAGAAGTCAGCTTCAGATAAGCTGGCTTTTGTTGTTTCAGGAAACAGATCCCGGCCAGACTGCAAAGAAGGCTGAGAGGGAAGAGGACAGCCTGAATAAAAACAAAAATCCGTTTCACTTCCACAAAATGGATCCGTCCCTCTTCGGACATAGGAAGGGTTGGAAATTCCAGCTCTCCCTGGTAAAAAACGGAGTTGTAAGCAATCAGGGTATCATAGTTGGCACGGATTTCTTCTTCGGAATATCCGGTGACTTCCGGCAGGTTGTAAAAATCCATATCCATATAGTAGAGAGGCCTGAAATTTAGGGTGATAATAACAGCGGCAGAGATGATACACAGTGTCAGAGAAAGTGCTGTGAGAAAATGTTTTAAATGCATGAGAGAGACCTCCAAAGTTTTCTTTTTAGTATATCATATCCGGAAAGGATGTGGTATACTAATAAAGTTATTCATAAAATCAGAGAACAGATATCTCTGGACTGGTTCGTAAACTTCCCAGGATAAAAAACCAAGAATCGATACAGATAGGAGAATGAATATGAAAAAACGGGTAATTATTGACTGTGATCCGGGAATTGATGACAGCCTGGCGCTGATGTATGCGCTGGCATCACCGGAGCTGGAGGTGGCAGGCATTACGGTTGTCTGCGGTAATGTGCCGGTAGAATACGGCGTGGAGAATGCAAGAAAAGTATGCCGTCTTATGGGACGGGAGGATATTCCGGTTTATGCGGGGGCGGAGGCACCGCTTTCAAGGCCTCTTGTGACCGCTCAGGATACCCATGGGGAAGATGGTCTGGGGGAATCGGATATTCCGGTGGTTTCAGAGACTGAACGGGCCTATGATCACATGCCGGCAGAGGGGGCGGATTCGGACCTGCCGGAAGGTGTTCAGTTTCTGTTAAATAAGCTTTTAGAAGAAAAGCTTTCAGTGATTGCTATCGGACCACTGACCAATATCGCCATGGCCCTTCAGAGAAAGCCGGAGGCTTTTAAGAATCTGGAGCGTCTGGTTTCCATGGGCGGCAATTTTAAGAGTTTTGGCAATTGTTCCCCGGTAGCAGAGTTTAATTACTGGGTGGATCCGGAGGCTGCACGCTATGTCTTTGAACATTCAGCAGTTCCGGTGGAAATGGTTGGCCTTGATGTCACGCGAAAGATTCTTCTGACGCCGGAGATGATTGCAAGGTTAAGAAAATCAGAAGATCCCAAAGCGGATTTTATTGTCAGAGTGACCGGATTTTATGTGGACTTTCATAAAGTTCAGGAGGGAATCGACGGCTGCGTCATTAATGACCCTCTGGCAGTGGGATATTTTATAGATAGAAGTATATGCTCGGGAATCGATGTCTATACAACGATTGAGACGGAAGGCCTCTCGGTGGGACAGACGATTGTCGATGAAAAAGGTTTTTGGAAAAAACAGCCAAACAGCCGGGTTATGACGGAGGTAGATGCGGAAGGATTCCTGCGGACTTTTATGGTGGTTTTATTCGGAAATGAAGGGGAGGGAATCCTCTGATGAACGGACATGGAAAATTTACAGTAATAAAGCAGTGTATGATTGCTATTGGTATCGGGATAAATATTGTGGGGGCTTTTCTTGCTCTGAATCTGAGACTTCCGGTGTACTTGGATTCCATAGGTACCGTTTTGGTCAGCGCCCTTCTTGGTCCGGCCTGCGGTATGATGACGGGGGTACTTGGAAGCGTTATCAGTGGAGTTACCTTTGATATTTATTCTTTATATTATGCTCCGGTCCAGCTTTTTACAGGCTTGATGGCGGGACAGATGTTTCGGACGGAATGGATGAAGGGATGGCGTCTGCCTGTTGGAAGTCTGGCAGTTTCGCTTCCCACATCGGTTGTCAGTGCCATGATTACAGCCTTTTTATTCGGAGGCATTACATCCTCAGGCTCCTCTTATCTGGTTGTATTAATGAATAATCTTGGGATGAATCTGACGCTGAGCTGTTTTCTCGTGCAGGTGCTGACAGATTATGGCGATAAGCTGATCGCGGTATTATTGATTACAGCCACACTGAAGGCAATGACCCGGGAGATGAAAGAAAAAATACGGGGAGGTAAAAATGGAACGGTATAATCGGATTACAAATAAAAATGTCAGAGAAATTGTATTATTAAAAGCAAAGCCCTGTGCCTGGGGCAAATGCCGGTTTTGTGACTATATTGATGATAATTCTCAGAATATACCTGAGATGGTCCGGATAAACCGGGAAGTGCTGGCGAAGGTCACCGGAGAGTTTGGGGTGCTGGAGGTTATTGATTCGGCAAGCTGTTTTGAACTTCCCGATGAAACCCTACAGGATATTAAAAAGGTTATTCAGGAAAAAAATATCAGGAAAATATTTTTGGAAAGTCATTGGATGTACAGGAAACGTTTGAACGAGATGCGGGAATTTTTCGGTATTCCGGTTGTCTATAAAATCGGTATCGAAACCTTTGATGAGGATTTCAGAGAGAACTATTTGAATAAGCATGCCGACTTTAAGCATCCGGAAGAGGTGGCGGCGCTTTTTGATTCCCCCTGTCTGATGGTTGGTATTCAGGGGCAGACAAAAGAAATGATTGCCAGAGATATAGATATATTAAAGAAATATTTTAAACTGGGTACAATTAATGTCTATACAGATAATACAACGGATGTTAAAAAAGACCCGGAACTGATTTGCTGGTTTGCAGAAGAGTATGGATGGCTGGCAGACGATCCGTCGGTCGAAGTTCTTTTTGAAAATACAGATTTTGGTGTTGGAGACTGATCCTATGGAAATTAGAAAAAATAAAAAGAAAAAAGAAAATAAACTTAAAACCCGTATTGTTGAGAATAAGCGGGTATTTACGTTGTACATTGTTCTGCGTTTAAGTGTTATTCTGGTGATGATCGCCCAGTTTTTTAACGGCAATTATCAGAACTTTTTTTTGTGTATTCTGACGTTGATATTGTTTACAATTCCAAGCTTTATAGAAATAAATTATCACATTGATTTACCGGATACACTGGAAGTGATCATTCTGCTCTTTATATATTCTGCAGAAATTCTTGGAGAAATCCGTTCCTTTTATGTGCTTTTTCCATTTTGGGACACAATGCTGCATACCTTAAATGGCTTTCTTGCCGCAGCTATCGGATTTTCTATGGTGGATATCTTGAACCGGAATAAAAAAGTCTCATTCCGGCTGTCACCATTTTTTATGGCGCTGGTCGCTTTTTGTTTTTCTATGACGATCGGCGTACTCTGGGAATTTTTTGAATGTGCCATGGACATGTTTTTTCAGATGGATATGCAGAAGGATACCATTATTACAAGTATCAATTCAGTTCTTCTGAATCCGGAGGCCCTGAATGAGGCCATTCGTATAAAGGATATTCAGAATACTCTGGTGAATGGTCAGAATTTGGGAATTCAGGGGTATCTGGATATTGGTCTTTTGGATACGATGAAAGACCTGTTTGTAAATTTCATCGGTGCGGTTGTCTTTTCCGTCATCGGATATTTTTATGTAAAGACCCGGGGGGAAGGTCGGTTTGCAAAAAAATTTATTCCTCATCCGATGGATATTGAGGCGATGAAAAGGCGTCATGAGGAAGAAATGAACAAATAAATTTGCAAAAATATGTAAAAAAACAAAAATTCTGCTAAATTTTAGTGGAGTGAGAGGGCTAAATATGGTAATATAGATGTGTATCATAAAAACTCCGGTGTAAACAGGAGATATATAAGAAAGGGAGGATTTAATCTATGAAAAAGAGATTAGTCTGTCTTGTTCTTGCAGGTGTGATGGCTCTGTCATTAGTCGGTTGCCGCGGTTCTGAGAAACCGGCTGAGACAAAGGCTGCAGAAACAGGAGAAAAAACCACAGAGGCTGCTTCAGCAGAAGCAGGCAACTACAAAATCGGTATCATTACCGGTACAGCATCTCAGGGAGATGAAGAAATTACTCAGGCTACAAAGATGAAGGAAAAATACGGTGATATGATCGTAACATCGACATATCCGGATAACTTCACATCTGAAACAGAAACTTTGATTTCCAATGCAGTAGCTATGGCTTCAGATCCAGACGTTAAAGCGATTGTATGGTGCCAGGCTGTTCCAGGTACAGCAGCAGCCATTGATAAAGTTCGCGAAACCCGTCCGGACATGATATTTATTGCCGGTACACCGGGTGAAGACCCAGGCGTTATCAATCCTAAGGCAGATATCGTATTCCAGGTAGACGAACCGGGATGTGGTGTTGTTATTCCGCCTCAGGCAAAGAAACAGGGTGCTAAAACTTTAATCCATTACTCATTCCCACGTCATATGAGCTATGCATTGATCGTTGCACGTCATGAAAACTTAAAAACATACTGTGCTGAAAACGATATCGAATTAGTTGACGTTACAGCTCCGGACCCAACCGGTGACTCTGGTATTACAGGCGCTCAGCAGTTTATTCTGGAAGACGTTCCTCGTCAGATTGAAAAATACGGC
>DBGCEW010000210.1:0-6185 GCA_048357495.1 Frisingicoccus sp. | reverse complement strand
CACTCCGCTGAATTTCCCGTAATGCGCCATAAAGCTGTCAAATGCTTTCGGCTCATTTAAAACAAGCTGAATGTTCAATCCGCTTTCTTCGTTGCATTTTGAGATTTCCTTTTGTAATTCAGAAATAACTTCCAAAGGAAGCTTTTTATCCATATAGCTTCGTACAGAATGTCGCTCCCTGATTGCTTCTGTAATAGTCATTATTTATTCCTCCTTGAAATTAGGGTATCCGTTATCCTTTGCACTTCGAACCACACGCTCTACGTGGTCAATCAGTTCTTTCAATCCGCCCCAGCAAGTTTCAGCCGCATCCACGTAATAATAATTCATCGTACCGACACGGTGCATGTTGATCAGCTGTGCCTCTTTTAAAATTTGCAGATGATGAGATACAGCAGGTCTTGACAAATGGGTCTGCTCTGTTATCTCAGGAACACGCATACCGACCGTATCATGCTGAAGCAATGCAATAAAAATCTGTTGTCTTGTTTCATCGCCTAATGCAATAAAAACTTTTCGGTATAATCCAAACTCATTTGCAAGAAGCTTCCTTTGTTTTTCACATTCGTCCATTTTATCACCACCGTTCAATCGTTCGTTTGCTTAAACAATTATAGCATTATTTTTTGTGTTTTATTCATTGGTAAAGAAAATCGAGACGAACACTTTCTTTCGCCTCGATAAATACCTTTTCATATATGTACCTTCTATACGTCTGCTTTGTTTAATTTATTCACTAATTCCCGGATATTCTGTACGCCAACAAGTTCAATCCCTTTCACAGGAATGCCATTTATATTAACCTTTGGCAGAATACACCGTGAAAAACCGAGCTTCTTCGCTTCTTGAATACACTGGACCGCCATATTGACCCCACGCACTTCCCCGGAAAGACCTACTTCGCCGAAAACCACCGTGTTTTCATCCACCGGAAAATCTTTGTAGCTTGATATAATCGCAGTGACAACCGCAAGATCCAGTGCCGGTGCGTTTAATTTCATTCCCCCGGCAATGTTGACATAGGCATCCCAATTAGACAGGGAAAGTCCCATCCGTTTCTCAATAACTGCCATCAGGAGATTGATCCGGTTATAATCCATACCCGCTGCAGTTCTTCTCGGCATATTAAAATTCGTCCTGCAGACCAGTGCCTGAACCTCTACCATCACCGGACGGGTTCCTTCCATCAGGCAGGCCACAACCGACCCTGAAGCCCCTTCCGGTCTGCCATCAAGCAGATACTGGGAAGGATTTAAAACCTCCTTCAGCCCAGTCTGCCCCATTTCAAAAACTCCGATTTCGTTCGTAGAACCAAAACGGTTTTTAACACTCCGTAAAATACGGTAAAGTGCATGACGCTCCCCTTCAAAATACAGCACCGTATCCACCATATGCTCCAATACCCTCGGTCCGGCTACAACACCCTCTTTTGTTACATGGCCTACAATAAATACCGTAACCCCCAGGCTCTTGGCTATCCGCATAAACACTCCGGTAGATTCCCGGACCTGACTGACACTCCCCGGTGCAGAACTCACATCGCCTTTACACATCGTCTGAATCGAATCGATCACAACCAGTTCCGGTTTAATCCGTTCGATCGCTGCCTGAATCACCTCAAGATCTGTTTCGCAAAGCATCATTAAATCTCCGGAAAACTTGCCCAGGCGGTCTGCACGTATTTTTATCTGCTGCAGCGACTCCTCGCCGGATATATAGAGAACCTTTTTTTCTGCCGACGCCATCAGAAGACACATTTGCAAAAGCAGGGTTGACTTCCCAATCCCCGGATCTCCGCCGACCAGCACCATCGAGCCCGATGCAATGCCTCCACCGAGAACACGGTCCAGTTCATGCATGCCTGTGGTCATACGTACACTGTCTTCACTGCTTACCGTTGACAGCATCATCGGTTCTGCACCATGTACAGAACCACTTTTCCTTCGTCCTGATGCTGTGGCAGCCACTGTCTCTTCCACAAATGTATTCCATTCTCTGCAGCCCGGACACTGACCCATCCATTTTGCAGACTCATATCCGCAGGACTGACAAAAAAATATGCTTTTCCCTTTAGCCATAATGCTTCTCTCCATTTTTCAAAATAAAGTGTGCTTCCTTAAATGAGCATTTCTTCTTTACAGAAATTTTTTGCAAAGAAAAAAACGGCTGCCACAAATGTGACAGCCTGATTTTACCCAAGATTATCTCTTTTTCACAAGAACCTTCTGCGGCTTACCATCAAACTCAATGCCGAGTACCAGCTTTCCTCCAAGGTTTGTCTTCATGCCGCCGATATGAACATCATCAATAAGCACTTCATATTCATTTTCCGCTTCAAGCTCCAGAGTGACCTGAGCCTGTTCGATACCTTCAACCGTAAAATCAACCTGGTTTGCTGTAACTTTCAGATGATGTACCGCAGTTCCAGGTACGGACTCATATACGAAAGATTCGTTCTTTTCCAGTTTGGTAATTTCTTTAAATGTTTTTACTTTATAGATGTCTCCCTGAAATTCAAACCCGGACACTTTAGACTTCTGTTCTAAAGTATAATCGCCAAAACTTAATGTCCCGTCAGATTCTGAACGAATCAATTCATTAATCACTGCCATTGTATTTTATCCTCCTAAATAAGAACACTGTTTTATCTATACAGTATGACTTATGTTTTTATTGTAGTTTTTATTATATATTATTTTTTGTATTTACGCCATAGCATTCGGCGAGTTTATAGAAATTTTAATTTCTTTACCGGACAGTGTCAGACGAATCTGATCCCCCCTGTGTATTTTACCGCTGAGAATTTCTTCTGCCAGAAGATCTTCCACCCGGTTTTGTATAACACGGCGCAAAGGTCTGGCGCCATACACCGGATCAAATCCCGCTTCCGAAAGTATGCGAAGTACCCCATCTGAAGTATGCAGTGTAATCCCCATATATTCCTGGGCTCTCGCAGCAATTTCATTCATCATGATCGCCACAATTTTTCTTATATGCTCCTGAGTCAGGGAATGGAAAACAATAATATCATCAATACGGTTAATAAACTCCGGCTTGAAAATATGTTTCACTTCCTCCATCACAGAGGATTTCATACGGTTATAATCGGCCTGTTCATCATTTTCCGATAAAAATCCAAGTTTTTTCGGTGCTATAATACTTGATGCCCCCGCATTGGATGTCATGATGATCACCGTATTTTTGAAGTCCACACGCCGCCCCTGAGAATCGGTGATATGGCCATCATCCAGAACCTGAAGCAAAATATTAAAAACATCCGGATGTGCCTTTTCGATCTCATCAAAAAGAAGAATCGAATAGGGATTCCGCCGTACCTGTTCGCTAAGCTGTCCGCCCTCGTCATATCCTACATATCCCGGAGGTGAACCAATCAGCTTGGAAACACTGTGCTTTTCCATATACTCAGACATATCCATACGGATAATATTGCTTTCCGAACCAAACATCGCCTCGGCCAGGGCCTTGGAAAGCTCGGTCTTTCCAACCCCGGTAGGACCGAGGAACAAAAAGGATCCTATCGGGCGTTTCGGATCCTTTAATCCTACACGGCCACGACGAATCGCCTTTGCCACAGCACTTACTGCTTCATCCTGGCCAATCACCCGACGATGCAGCGTGGATTCCAGGCGCATCAGCCGTTCAGATTCTTTTTCTTCCAGTTGTTTTACAGGTATCTTCGTCCAGCTTGAAACCACATCCGCCACATCTCTGGCCAAAACTGTGATTTTCCGTTTGTTTCTCCGTTCGGCACTGTGCTGAAGACTGGCCATTTCAGAAGCAAGAAGCTTCTGATCCTGCTGAATCTCTGATGCCCTGGTCATATTTCCGGAAATAATTGCACTCTCAAGGGCTTCTTCCAGTTCATCCATCTGTTTTGACATCTGCTGAATTTCCGTTGTGAAAGTCATTGATGAAAGCTTTACCTTCGCCGATGCCTCATCAATAAGGTCAATGGCCTTATCCGGCAAAAACCGGTCATTAATATAACGAACCGCCATCTTCACCGCTGTTTCCAAAGCTTCATCTGCAATGGATACCTGATGATGACCTTCGTAGGCCGGGCGAAGTCCCCTTAAAATCGCAATCGTTTCTTCCTCTGTCGGTTCATTCGTCATCACCGGCTGGAATCTCCGCTCCAGCGCCGCATCTTTTTCAATATATTTCCGATATTCATCAATGGTCGTCGCACCGATAACCTGTATCTCTCCCCGGGCAAGGGAAGGTTTCAAAATGTTGGAAGCATCCAGAGCACCTTCTGCCCCTCCCGCACCGATAATCGTATGAATCTCATCAATAAAAAGCAATACCTGACCATCCTTTTTCACTTCAGCGATCAGCTTTTTAATCCGTTCTTCAAATTCTCCACGGTATTTGGATCCTGCAACCATGCCGGATAAATCCAGGGTAACCAGCCGTTTGTCCCGAATCGTATCCGGCACATTGCCTTCTGCGATCCGTGCAGCAAGGCCTTCAACAACCGCCGTCTTTCCAACGCCCGGTTCGCCGATAAGACAGGGATTATTTTTTGTACGACGACTTAAGATCTGAATCACTCTCCGGATCTCATCCTCTCTGCCAATCACCGGATCCAGCTTTCCCGATGCTGCCATCTCTGTCAGATCCATAGTATAGGTTTCAAGGGCTGAGCCTTTGTCACCGTTACTGTTTTTTTCGGACATATATTCCTTGACCTCGGCCCCATTCATACCCATAGCAGCCAATAATTCGGAATAAATCTTCTGAACACTAACACCTAAGGTATTTAAAAGCCGCAAAGCAATGCAATCCCTTTCCTTCAGAAGCGCAATAAGTAAATGCTCTGTGCCAATCCTTGTCTGATTCAGACGCAGAGCCTCCCGGCTGCTGCACTCCAGCACCCGGCGGGCTCTTGGCGTATAATCCACAACATCTCCCATCATGCTGCTGCTGTCATTAATTAACTGTTTTATCAAACGAAGAATCTGTTCCTCCGTGACTTCATTCTGAATCAATATCTGAGATGCCAGCCCCTCCGATGAGCGAATCAGTCCCAGCATTAAATGTTCTGTTCCCACATAATCATGCTGCAATTCCTCAGCTATATCTCTGGCATGTTCAATCGCTTTTTCCGCCTGTCGTGTCAAACGATACTGCATAATCAACCTCCTGTTTACTCGTTTCTGTCGGATTCTTCCCAAATTCCCCGGGCAAAAGAATCATAAATGGCATCTACCATTTCATGGACTTCTTCTCTGTCCACATTTTTACATATAGCTTCTGCCAATACAGACTGAAGCATCCCCATAATCTGTCGGGATGCAACCACCTGATCATAATCTATGGCGATCACTGCGCCCTTGCGCCGGTCCAGTTTAATATACCCTTCCTGACGCAGCACAGAATAGGCTTTATTTACCGTATGCATATTAATCCCCACATAGTCCGCAAGCTGTCGCACGGATGGCAGAGAATCTCCTACCGACAGCTGGGATGTGGCGATTCCCATAATAATTTGATTGCGAAGCTGAATATAAATGGCTTCATCACTGTTAAAATCAATCTTAATGACCATAATTTCACCCGAATTCTATCTTTGCATCGTTACATTTGTTATATATATATTATAACAAATTACCGTAACCTGTCAACCATCACAAATATTCGGTCATTGCTCCCAAGGATTCAAACACGGCATCCGGCTGTATCTCCGAAAGCGGGATATCTGCTTTTTTTGTCTCTCCGCTCAAAACTAAAATCCCGACAGCGCCATTATTCACACCAGTCGCCACATCTGTATAGATACGGTCTCCGACAAAGGCAATTTCTGATTTATTATATCCGGTTCTCTGAAGAACCATGTCCAGTGTTTCTCTGCACGGTTTGCCGAGGTAGCGCGGCTGAACTCCCGTTGACAAAGTAATGGCCGCACACATGGCACCGCAGTCCGGAATAAATCCGGTCTCTGTCGGACAGTTAATATCTTTATGGGTCGCTAAAAAGACAGCGCCCTCCCGGATATAAGTACATGCTTTTTCCAGTTTCTCATATGTCAGCGTCATATCAAATCCGATAACCACAACATCCGGATTTTCCTCTGTCAGAAAAATCCCCTGTGCCCGAAAGACTTCCTCCAAAGCCGGGGTTCCCACCAGATACACCTTCTTTCCCGGATATTCGGTTTTCAG
>DBGCEW010000209.1:0-7099 GCA_048357495.1 Frisingicoccus sp. | reverse complement strand
TGAAACGCTGAGTGTTCAGGAGCTGAGCGAAAAATTATATGGGCTGGTAACGCCACTTGTCTGACGATTAAGCTTCATAATGATATTCGATTAAGAAATAACAGCCAGGCCGCAAATGTATTGGGCTTGGCTGTTTCTAATCTACAGTCAGGCAGATACAAAAAAGTATAAAAAATTTGCCGTTTTTATGTGGTAAAATAAAAATAAGTGCTATCAAAAGGAAAGGGGCCAGGGACATGGAAAAAGATAAAAAAGGACTTCTGGAATTCATGGTGGATGTACAGAATATGACTGAATTACGGGAAAAAGCAGATGGATTATTAGAGAAGATGACGACGGAGAAGATGTCTCATCCGATGTTTTGTGCGGCCATGTTAAAAATTGCTATCCAATATGGCTATTTGGTTACCGGGGAAGAGGTTGAAAAACTGCGTTCTCAGAAGGTGGGGTATGAGTTTTCGGACGAGGTTAAGGCCGGGAACGGACGCTGCTGGCCCTTTGATTATTCCTATTACATAGACAAAAATAAGTAAGTCCAATGGAGTCATATTATGAATAAAAAACATTTAACAATCGGGATTCTGGCCCATGTGGATGCGGGAAAGACGACGTTGGCGGAAGGCATTCTTTTCCAAAGCGGAAGTATACGCAAGCTTGGCAGAGTGGATCATGGCAATGCTTTTCTGGACACCTATGCACTGGAGCAGAAGCGGGGAATCACGATTTTTTCAAAACAGGCGGAATTTGAATTGGATCACCGGGCAGTGACTCTGCTGGACACACCGGGACATATCGATTTTTCAGCGGAAATGGAACGGACGCTGCAGGTCCTTGATTATGGAGTTCTGGTAATCAGCGGTGCCGACGGAGTTCAGGGCCATGTGGGAACCCTGTGGCAGCTTTTAGACCACTACCATGTTCCCACATTTATTTTTGTCAATAAGATGGACCAGCAGGGAACGGACCGGAAGGCGCTTTTGAAGATGCTGCAGCAGAAGTTTGGCGAAGGCTGTGTGGATTTCAGTGGAGAGGGCGAATCTCCGGAATGGATGGAAAATATTGCTGTAGGCAGCGAAAGGCTTCTGGAAAAGTTTTTGGATCGGGGAAATCTGGATAGAGAGGATATTTGTCAGGCCATTACGGATCGTCAAATATTTCCCTGCTATTTTGGCTCGGCCCTGAAAATGGAGGGTGTTGATAAACTACTGGGAGGCCTGGATGGATATACAGAGGCTCCGGAGTATGGCGATGACTTTGGAGCGCGGATTTATAAGATTTCCAGAGACAGTCAGGGAAATCGTCTGACCCATATGAAAATCACAGGGGGAACGCTGAAGGTTAAAATGCCTTTAAGCTCCGGAAAGGCCGGAGAAGCCGGCGGCTGGGAAGAGAAGGTGGATCAGATCCGCATTTATTCCGGCGCCGGATATGAAACCCTGAATGAAATTTCTGCCGGACAGATCTGTGCGGTGACGGGACTAAACAGGACCCTGGCAGGGGAAGGCCTGGGCATTGAAAAATCCGGGGGAAAGATGACGCTGGAACCGGTACTGACTTATGAAATTCGTTTGCCCGAGGGAACCAATGTCCATGAGATGTTTTTAAAGCTGAAACAGCTTGAGGAGGAGGAACCCCAGCTTCAGATTGTATGGGATGATATTTCCGGGGAAATTCACGGAAAGGTCATGGGTGAAATTCAGATTGAAATATTAAAGAGTCTTATATCCGAGCGTTTTGGCGTGGATGTGACCTTTGGCGCCGGAAGTATTGTTTATAAAGAAACGATTGAAACGATGGCAGAGGGAGTTGGCCATTATGAGCCTCTGCGCCATTATGCGGAAGTACATCTGCTTCTGGAGCCGGGAGAACCGGGCAGCGGTCTTGTCTTTGAAACCCGGTGCAGTGAGGATGCGCTGGATAAAAACTGGCAGCGCCTGATTCTGACCCATCTGGCAGAAAAGAGTCACAGGGGCGTGCTGACGGGGGCGGAAATTACAGATATGAGAATTTCCCTAGTCGGCGGCAGAGCCCATGCAAAGCATACGGAGGGCGGGGATTTCCGTCAGGCAACCTACCGGGCAGTGCGTCAGGGACTGAAACAGTGCCGGAGCGTACTTTTGGAGCCGGTATATGCGTTTTGTCTGGAAGTACCTTCTGAAAAAATCGGAAGGGCTATGGCGGACATTCAGAGAATGTACGGGGCCTTTGATCCGCCGCAGACCGTGGGGGAAATGACAGTCATTACAGGCAAAGCCCCGGTAATCTGTATGAGAGATTATGCGGGGGAGGTTGTGGCTTATACCCAGGGAATGGGGCGTCTGACCTGCGTGCTGAAAGGTTATGAGCCATGCCATAACAGTGACGAAGTCATCGAAGCGGTGGGCTATGATGCAGAAGGGGATATAGAAAATCCTACCGGGTCTGTATTTTGCGCCCATGGCGCCGGATTTAATGTATCCTGGGATCAGGTGAAGGCTTATATGCATGTGGAAAGCTGCATAAAAACGGAAAGGAATGATCCGGAAAAAGATGCAACTATCCCGGAGAGGAACGGAAGTCCGGTGAGGACAGAACTTGGATTTTCAGAGGATAAAGAGCTGGAAGCAATTTTTGAGAGGACTTACGGTCCGGTAAAACGACGGGAACCGGCAGGCCGGCGGGAAATTTCAGTATCTGATGAAAAAAAATCGAAAGCCGGGATTCCGGAGGAAAGGTATTTGCTGGTGGATGGCTATAATATTATATTTTCCTGGGAGGAACTGAATGGGCTGGCAGCGGTCAATATCGGCAGCGCCCGAAATGCCCTGATGGACATTCTTTCAAACTATCAGGGGTTCCGGAAAGACACGTTAATTCTTGTTTTTGATGCGTATAAGGTGGAAGGAAATCCGGGACAGGTTTATAAATACCACAATATTTATGTGGTATTTACCAAAGAAGCCGAAACGGCAGACCAGTATATTGAAAAGACAGTGCATAGAATGGGGCGGAAATATCAGGTGACTGTGGCCACATCGGATGCACTGGAACAGGTGATTATTCTTGGACAGGGAGCCCGGCGTCTTTCGGCGGCGGACCTGAAAGAAGATGTGGAACAGGCCAGCCGGGAAATCCGGGAGATACTTAAAGAACGGAGAGATACGGATAAAAATTATCTGCTTGGGGATTTACCCGATGATCTGGCGGATTTGATGGAGAATATCCGTCTTGGAAAGAGGAATCTGTCGTAAGACATCTTAAAAGCGGGTAAAAAGGATAAAAAGCAGGACAGCCTGCAGCAGCAGGATGGCCGGAATACCGATGACGAAGCGGGGATGTCTGGTTTTATGATGAAAGCCATACATCCCTATTTCTGCGCCGATACCTCCGCCGATAAGGGCCAGAAAAAAGAGGGTTGCTTCAGGTATACGCCATTTGCCGTAGATGGCCCGGTACTTATCGATGCCGTAAGCCATAAGGGTAATGATGTTTATAACAACAAGATAAATCATAAAAATTGTGGATATCTTCATAAATAAGCCTTCCTTTTTAATAATTTAACAAAATAGATGTATACTATCATAGCAGACCTTTTATATTTTGACCAGATTTACCGGAGGTTAATTATGAATAAAAAAATAATATTTCTGGATGTGGATGGTACTCTTGTAGATTTTCGGGGAGAATTGCCCCGGTCAGCCCGGGAAGCGGTGGAAGAAGCCAAAAGGCGGGGGCACCGTCTGGTTGTATGTACCGGACGGTTGAAAGCTCAGATTTATCCCCAGGTTCTGGCTTTGGGCTTTGACGGAATTATTGCTTCTGCAGGCGCTTATGTGGAATGTGATGGAAAGGTTATTTATCATCATGTGGTGGATTCTGAGCATTTAAGAAAAATGACGGATTATTTTGAGGCGGCGGATATTCCCTACTGCTACCAGACAGAAAATGGAATCATTGCCACAGAATCCAGCAAAAAACGGATTGATCAGCATTTTATGGATGGGGGAATGGATGAAGACCAGGTGAAAAAAGTGATGGTCGTGGATACGAGGGTTGTGGATAATATCAGTGACTGCCGGGATGTGGAAAAGGGCAATTATTATGATTCCGGACGGACAGTGGGGGAAATTCAGGAAGGACTCGGGGACTATTTTAAAGCGGAAGCGTCAAGCTATGAAAAGGGGGATGGCGACAGCGGAGAATTTACCTGCGCAGGTGTGAATAAGGCGACAGGAATTACCCATTATGTGAAATATGTGGGCGGAGATATGAAAGATACCATTGCCTTTGGTGATGGGCCGAATGACACGGAAATGCTCAGCTCGGTGGAATTATCGGTAGCTATGGGAAATTCTTCAGATGATTTAAAGGCATTGGCAGATGTGGTGACGGATGATGTCGGGGAAGATGGATTAAAAAATGCCTTCAGAAAGCTGGGGATTATCTGAAGACATTTGAAATTTAAATAAATGGAATCAGTTCCAGAAGAAATACGGTGATGCAGGCGGCCGCGGAAACCTTAATCAGGCTGCAGCCTTTATAGGCAACAAGAATGGCCACGATGAAGGCCGCCAGGGCTGACCAGAAACTCTGGGTAGCCGTCAGGATGGCCGGGAAGGTCATGACAGAAAGGGTCACGTAAGGCACATAATATAAGAAGGAACGGATATAGTTGTTTTTTATTTCACCACGAATAAATGTCAGAGGAAGCAGCCGGATGAGATAAGTAACACCGGCCATAACGAAGATATAAATATAAATATTATGTGACATGATTAAATCTCCTTTGAAAGTGTATCATCCGGTTCATCGGGAATCGGAAAAAGTGCGGCTGCGCCTCCGGCAATGAGGAGGGTGAGCAAAATAATCCGGAAACCGGAAGAAATCTGATTCAGCAGCGGAATCCATGTGAAGATCAGGCTGGCAGCCATAGAAACGAGAACAATGCCGCCGATAATCCGGCTGCTTTTTGAAGGTGGTACGATGACTGCGATAAACATCCCGTAAAGGGCGACGCCAAGGGCGCTGAGGACCCGGTCCGGCAGGATGCTTCCGGAGATAACCCCCAGAAAGGTGCCGAAGGCCCACCCGGGAGAAGCCACGCTGATGGCCCCGTAGCTGTAGAAAGGATCCAGTTTGCCTTCTTTGCAGCTGCATATACCAAAAATTTCGTCCGTATTGCCGTAGGCAATGAAAAAACGGTGAAAAAAGGCCGAATGCCGGTCCAGCTTCTGTGAGAGGGCACAGGACATCAGGCAGTATCTTAAGTTAATAACAAGCTGGGTAAAAGCCATTTCTGTATAAGAGGAAGCGGCAGTGATGATTCCGAGACCGGCAAACTGGCCGGCGGAAGTCAGGTTGGTCAGGGACAGTAAAACCGCCTGGAAGGCGGTCATTCCGGCATTTTTTGCCAGAATACCAAAGGTAAAGGACACTGCCATATAACCTAGGGCAATTGGCATGCCGTCTTTCATTCCCTGGCGAAATGCAGTTTTATGATTCATAAAAGATCACTCCCATTTTATTTTTTCAAAACACTCCTATTTTAGCACGAATATAGATATTAGTAAAATAAATACTTAAGACTTTGCAAATTTTCAGGTTCTGTATATAATAGAATAAGGAAAATAGTATACGACAGAGAGGAGCATATCCGAATGATAAAAATATACAGGACAGATGATTGTTCGATCCATGAAGAAGAGAATGTTCAGGAAGGCGTGTGGATACAGATGATTCAGCCATCCAGATCGGAAGCCATGCATGTGGCCAATGAGCTGGATATTGATGTGGATGATATTATGGCCGCACTGGATGAAGAAGAAAGTTCCCGTATTGAGCTGGAATCCGGATATACATTGATTCTGGTGGATATTCCAACAGAAGAGGTGCGTCATGAAAAACGGGTATATACGACAATTCCTCTGGGTATTATTCTGATGCAGAACATGATTATTACGGTATGCACTGAAGATACCCCGATATTGCACAGGTTTGTTAAAGGACGGGTGCGGGAATTCAGCACAAAGAAGAAGATGCGTTTTGTGTATCAGATTTTATTCCATGTCGCTTCCCTGTATCAGGCAGATCTTCGGGTGTTGGATAAAAAGCGTATATCTATAGAAGAACGGATCGGAGAGAATACCGAGGATGTGGATCTGATCGATCTGCATGAACTGGAATCGACCCTTGTTTACTTTGCAACATCACTTCGGGCGAACGGGGTCGTTCTGGACCGGCTGACCCGCTATAAACGGTTGGAACAGTATCCGGAAGATCAGGAATTGCTGGATGACGTTATTATTGAAAATAAACAGGCCATCGAGATGACAACGATTTACAGGGACATCATCAACAGTACCCGTGAGCTGCTTTCATCGGTGATTGACAGCCGTCTGAATAATGTCATGAAATATCTGACCTCCATAACCGTTGTTATGGCGATTCCGACAATTATTTCGGGGCTTTACGGAATGAATGTGAATTCGGGCGGTATGCCCTTTGCAAATTCAATCCAGGGATTTGGCATTGTCTGCGTGATCACACTGCTGATATGTATTCTGGCCCTGTGGTTGCTGCGCAAGCAGAAGATGCTATAAACGATAGGATAAAGAGAAGAGGTTTTTTAAAATGAACAAGAAGAGCGGACTGATAAAAATGACCTTTCTGGCGATGATGGTTGCCATCGGCGTGGTGATCTCACCGATTTTACGGGTTGAAGGGATGTGTCCGATGGCCCATTTGATCAACATTGTATGTTCTGTGATGATGGGACCCTGGTATTCGCTGCTTTGTGCAGTTTTGATTGGAATTATACGGATGATGTTTATGGGGATACCGCCGCTGGCGCTGACCGGTGCAGTCTTCGGCGCCTTTTTGTCCGGTGTGCTTTACAGAGTTTCCGGAGGACGTATGATTTTCGCTGTCATTGGAGAAGTGATCGGTACAGGAATTATCGGAGCGATGGTATCTTATCCGGTCATGGCTTTTTTAATGGGCAGAGGCGGTCTGTCGGTGATGTTTTATGTACCGTCCTTTATCTGCGGCACATTGATCGGCGGCAGTGTGGCATTTATTTTCCTGAAGTATCTGAATAAGGCAAAAATGCTGGTGAAGATGC
>DBGCEW010000208.1:0-11027 GCA_048357495.1 Frisingicoccus sp. | reverse complement strand
GACCGTCCATAATATCCACATGATACATATCGGCTCTTTCATTTAAAATTTCAATCTGTTCTTTAATATTCAATAAATCCATACACATCAGAGACGGATTAAAAAGTGGTTTCATAACTATAAATCCTCCTTAAATTTCACATATATTTTACTATATCTCCCGGTACATTGCAATGTACCGGGCCGTAAAATTCAACTTTGTGCAACTTCCTGTCAGGACTTTCTTCCAACAACAGTATCAATCGTAACGGCGATAATGATCAGCGCACCCATAACGATCTGCTGATATGTGGAAGGGAGTGTCAGCGCCGTCATCGCATAGTTAATCAAACCGATGATCAAACCACCGATAACAACACCCGGGATCTTACCTTTACCACCCATAAAGCTTGTACCGCCGATGATCGAAGCTGCGATCGCATAGGTTTCAAAGCCGGTACCTGCTGCCGGTTCTGCGGCACCAACACGTCCGAGAAGAACAACACCGGCGATACCTGCACATGTACCGGAAATCATGAATACAATTAAACGATGCAGATTTACATTAATACCGGAATACCATGCAGCATCCATATTGCCGCCCAAAGCATAGATATTACGTCCGACTTTACATTTTGTTGTTACAAACCAGAGAATAACCGCTGCAACCAATGCAATAATGACCGGAATCGGAATACCGAGAACTTTACCGCTCATCATCGCTGTAAAAGATACCGGAAAACCATATACAGAACGTGAATTGGATAATACAAGGGTTACACCACGATAAATGGACTGGGTACCCAGAGTAATAATAAACGGATGAAGTCCGGTACGGTTAACAAGCATACCATTGATAAATCCGAAAAGTGTACCCAGTAAAATACCTGCAATAATCGCTGCCGGTACCGGGACACCAACAATCATCATCTTAGCAGTAAACAGACCGGTCAATGCGGCTACAGAACCTACCGACAGGTCAATACCTGCGATCAAAATCGCGAAGAACTCACCTAAAGCCAGCAGAACATTTACAGAGCTCTGTTTCAGAATCTGCGGCACACTGCTTGAATTAAACACACTTTCCGGCTTTATAACCGCCAGAACAACCAATAAGAGTACAAAGATACCAATGGTACCGAATCTCTGCCAAATCTCACCGAATGACATTTTTTTCTTTGCATTATTTTCACTCATCGCTTCAATCTCCTTTTTCCTATTCACCTGTAGATGTTTTTACAATCTTTTCTTCGGTTGCTTCTGAGTTTTTGAACACACCGCGAATTTCTCCTTCACGGAAAACAGCTATCGTATCGCATACAGAAAGAAGTTCCGGAAGTTCGGAAGATACAACGAGAACTCCCTTGCCTTCATCTGCCAGCTTACGCATGAGTACATAAATCTCACTCTTACTTCCGACATCAATACCCTTTGTCGGCTCATCAAAAATAACCAGTTTACTCTCAGCAGCCATCCATTTGCCCAGAATAACCTTCTGCTGGTTACCACCGGATAATTCCGTAATATTCTGATGAATATCACGGCATTTTACACGGATTTCCGTACACTGCTGCTTTGCATACTCCAGTTCCGCCTTGTCGTTCACCAGACCGATCACGCCGTTTCCTTTCGACGTTTTAATATATGGTGCAATAGAAATATTCTGTTTAATATCAAAATTATCAAGAAATCCTGTTTCACGGCGGTTTTCGGTAACCATACCCAGACCATTCTGAATCGCTTCATAAGGATTTCGAATCTTCAGTTCTTTGCCCTCCATAAAAATCTGGCCTTCAGATTTCGGTTCCGCGCCAAAAATGGCATTCATAAGTTCGCTTCGTCCCGAACCTACCAGACCTGCAAACCCGAGGATTTCACCTTTATGCAATTTGAAAGAAACATTTTTTACTTTCTTATCTTTTCTAGAGATATTTTTCACTTCAAAAAATACAGGTTCATTGGAAAAATCCTGACATTTTTCATTCAGATAAGTTCCCTGAATCTTACGTCCGACCATCATCGCTACCAGATCATCGATTTCAACCTCATCAACCCTCCGGGTACCGACATAGGTTCCATCCTTCAGAACTGTAACTTTATCGCCGATTTCTTTAATCTCTTTCATTTTATGGCTGATATAAACAATGCCCTTGCCCTCGGACTTTAACTGACGGATAATTTTAAACAGATGCTCGGTCTCGGAAGTTGTCAGTGATGTGGTCGGTTCATCCATGATAATCACATCGGCATTGGCAGCCAGCGCTTTGGCGATTTCCACCTGCTGCTTTTCGGAAATACTGATATTTTCCACAAACATCTTCGGATCCCGCTTTACACCGACTTTCCCAAGAACTTCTCCGGCGATTTCCCGCATCCTCTTGTAATCAACCACTGAAATTCCGGCAACTTTATGGGTCGGCAATTTGCCCACAAAAAGATTTTCAAGAATAGAAAGTTCATTAATAACACTCAATTCCTGATAAATAATACTGATTCCGTTTTCGTAGGAATCCTGCGGCGTCAGGTGGGAATATTCTTTCCCTTTTACTGTGATTTTACCGGATGTCGGTGTATAAACACCACTGAGAATCTTCATCAGTGTTGACTTTCCGGCACCATTTTCTCCCAGCAGGACATGCACCTCACCTGCATTAATTTCCAAAGAAATATTGTCAAGAGCCTTGACGCCGGGAAATTCTTTGGTAATGCCTTCCATTTTAACTAATGTTTGCATAGAATCCTCCTTTAAGTAAGATTATGGGTTACTCCCCCGTATTCAATGAATAAACACTTATGTTGTACTGCGAACCTGAATATTTACAGGGACAACATATTCTTTCTTTTCAATATCCTCTTTCTGAATAAGCTTCAGCAGCGCCTTTCCTGCCACAAGACCAATCTGCTCGGTATTCTGAGCAATGGTTGTCATCGGCGGACTGCAGAATTCAGACAGGGATACATTATCAAAACCGACCAGCTTCACCTGCTGGGGCACGCTGTATCCGGCTTCCGCCAGGGCGTGCATGGCTCCGAGAGCCATCATATCATTGGTCGTAAAAATGCCATCAAAACAGCATCCTTTTTCTGTAAGGATTTCTGAAATCTTTTCCTTTGCCGACATATAATCCGGCAGCACACCGACTTCATAATCCCCCGGACATTCCAAACCGTATTCCTCCAGGGCTTCCATAAAGCCACGGCGCCGCTGCTGAATGGTGGAAGCCATCCGGTAATCCCTCAGCAACAGAGGCTTTTTGCATCCGGCCCGCCAAAGGGCTTTTCCGGCCAAATATCCTCCCTGAAAGTTGTCCGACTGAACAACCACTTCTGCGTCCTTTGGTGAACGGTCAATAAACACAACCGGCACTTTGTGTTTTTTCAGTATCGGGCTGATGCTCTCCATCCCGGACACATAGATAAGCCCATCCACATTTTTATCAAACATATCCTGAATATGCCGGGCTTCCAGTTCCGGATCTTCATTCGAATCACAAATGAGTACCGAATAATTGTATTTTATAAAAAAAATATCCAGTATCCTTACGATTTTTGCAAAAAATTCATTGGTGATATCCGGTACGATAACGCCAACGGAATGACTCCGCTTTGTCCGCAGACCAATCGCATTAACATTCGGACGAAAACCATACTCCTTAATGGTCTTCAGTACCTTTTTTTCGGTTTCCTTGGAATAACCACCTAATTGATTCACAACTCTGGAAACAGTGGCTGTAGAAACACCGGATTTTTTTGCCACGTCAACGATAGAAACCTTCTTTTCCTCCATACTGCCACCACTTTCTTTTTACGTAAAGGTTTACGTCTATTTTACATTTAGTATATATCCGCATCCAATGACTGTCAACGGCTTTTCTTATATTCTACAAACATATCAATATTTCTTGTGTTTTTTTGTGCAATAATCACATAACTCAATAACATTCCTTTTTTCATCCCGTGTTTTTTCATAAGTAAACGTTATCGAATCCCTCTACAACAAAAAGTCCTCCCAAAGACACAGCTCTTCGGGAGGACTTAAAAATTCTATAAAATTCATATTATAAACTATTTTGCCTGAATATATCCTTTGGCAGTAAGAAGCTCTGCACAAAGAATGGCACCGCCTGCAGCGCCGCGGATCGTATTATGGGACAGACCCACAAATTTGTAATCATATAATGTATCTTCACGAAGACGTCCAACGGAAACACCCATACCATTTTCATAATCCACATCCAGATTTACCTGTGGACGGTTATCCTCTTCAAGATACTGGATAAACTGCTTTGGTGCGCTTGGCAGTTCCAACGCCTGAGGCAGTCCGCTGAAACGACGGATGCGGTCAATCAATTCCTCTTTCGTTGGTTTTTTTGCAAATTTTACAAAAACAGCTGCTGTATGTCCGTTTAACACCGGCACACGGATACACTGGGTTGTGATTACCGGACCGGAAGCTTTAACAATCACTCCGTCCTTTACTTCGCCCCACAATCTCAGCGGTTCCTGCTCACTTTTTTCTTCTTCGCCTCCGATATAAGGAATCACATTGCCAACCATCTCCGGCCAGTCTTTAAATGTTTTTCCTGCTCCGGAAATTGCCTGATACGTCGTGGCAACCACTTCCGTCGGTTCAAATTCTTTCCATGCTGTCAGTACCGGCGCATAGCTCTGAATCGAACAGTTCGGTTTTACAGCAACAAATCCCCGTTTTGTACCGAGACGTTTTTTTTGAGACTCAATCACTTCAAAATGTTCCGGATTGATTTCCGGCACGACCATCGGCACATCCGGTGTCCAGCGATGTGCGCTGTTATTTGAAACAACCGGTGTTTCTGTCTTTGCATAAGCATCTTCAATGGCACGAATTTCTTCTTTTGTCATGTCAACGGCACTGAATACAAAGTCTACTTCAGAAGCAACCTTTTCCACTTCATTAACATTCATAACTGCCAGATTTTTAACCTTTTCAGGCATCGGCGTTGTCATCTTCCAGCGTCCGCCGACAGCTTCCTCATAAGTTTTTCCGGCAGAACGCGGACTTGCTGCAACTGCAACAACCTCATACCACGGATGATTTTCAAGCAAAGAAATAAATCTCTGTCCGACCATCCCTGTTGCTCCAAGAATTCCTACTTTTAATTTCTGTTCCATTGTCATTTCTCCTTTATGTTTCATTTTATAAGTCTCTTTCCATCTTTCCCGCCGAAAGATGTCCGCCTTACAAAAACATTTGTGCGTACCTCACCAATATTACACGATATATCCTGAAAAATCAAGTCTTTTTTCGAACTATTTTTTTACTGTAAAACTTTCCCGAGCTATTTAAGTAATGTACCACATCATTGTCGAGACAATACATCACCATTTTTCCACCAAAGGCATACCCGCAATCCAGACCAATCCGGTTCCCGTCATCCCAAATTTCTGTAGAATCCAGAGGCTGGCCAAGATCATCCCGGATGATCAGAGAAAAGGTATGTCCGAAAAATACCCGAACCTCCGGATCTCTGAATTTCAACGGACGGCCGTAAAACTCTTTCTGCACCCATAGTGTTTTCCGGGAATCCTGTTGTTCCATTAAAGATTCCAGCGTATCATATTCAATTCCTTCTGTAAAAAGGCCGGCATGGGAAAGAATATTTTTTCCCAGGATTTTATAAAGGGGAAGCTCCCGAAGCCATGAAATAATTTCCTGCTTTTCCCTCCCGGAAAGATTCATATACTGCATCCATGTTTCCTGGCCGCCGTGGGAGAGCCAGAATTCCCGCACTTCTTCATCCGAAAGAACACTGTCATTCTTATAAACATTCCAAAGAAATCCCTGCTCATGATTTCCCATAAGCAATTCCATATTCGGCTGCCGCATAATAAACTGAAAAAGCGGAATCGGCTCCGGCCCCCGGTCCACCGCGTCACCAATAATATAGAGAGTATCCTCCGGACCAAAGTTTAAATATTCCAACATTTTTTTAAATTCTTTAAAACACCCATGAATATCCGATGTTAAATAAATCATATTCTACCGCTCCACTTCATAATATTATAAAACATTAATGCAAAAAATTCCCGGACGTAATAATTTGGAAGAAGTATTGGTTCTGATGGTGCCGAGAGCCCCGATATGTATGTCATGCCCAAACTTTTTCCCGTATCCATCGCTCTGAAAAGATGAAATCCGTTGGTGACAATCACATACCTTTTATCCTTTCCCCCAAATTTCAACGAATATCTGAGATTCTCCCGGGTACTCACCGACCTGTCTTCCAGAAGAATTTTTTCTTCCGGCACTCCCATAGCGACCAGTGTATCCCGAATACAGACCGCTTCTGTGACATCCTCTCCAGGCCCCTGTCCCCCGGATGCAATAATCTCCGTCTCCGGGTTTTGTTTATAATATTCAGCGGCTGTACGGATACGCCCCATCAGTGACCGTGAAGGCACCCTGCCTTTCACCCGGGCTCCCAGAACAATCAGGTAATCCGCCCCCGGCTCCGGCAGCCTCCGTCCCCCCTGGATAATCCGGTATTCCTGAAAAAGAAACCAGATAATCCCCGCTCCAAGGAAATATTTCATCCGGGAAAGACACTTCCCCGGCAATGCAGACAGCAAAAGCCAGCCGCTGCCGGCCATCAGCCAGAATTCCGAGAATGTTGTCCGGATTCCCTCATAGGATATGATGACCCCGTAATAAAGCAGGTGAAAAAAGCCCGCTGTTTTTAAAATTATTTTCATAACTACCTCACTCAACAGAAAGGAATGAATCTATGATATCTCAAGGACAGGTCCAAATTATACGCGAGGCACTTCTCCTCCGCGAAAAAAACCAATATACCCAGTCACCTCTCCGCCTTCTTGTGGATAAAGGCTATAGTGACTGCTCTTCTTTTGTGTGGTGGATTTACCTTTTTACCCTGAAAATCGATATCGGTATGGATACACCGGAACAGATTATGTCTTTAAAAGGGCTGGATGTGGACTTCGGCGAAAGGGATGTTCCCGATACTTCCTGCCTGCTCCCCGGTGACCTGCTGTTTTTCAAAGGTAAAGATCATTCCCGTCCCTTTTCCGTCGGCCATGTGGAAATGTATCTCGGCAACGGAAAACTTATCGGCCACAATGATAATGGCCGGACCGGTCCAACCATTAAAGAACTGACGGACTTTTGCCGGCTGCGTTCCGACAATCAGCTGGGCTATATAAAAACCCGGCGTTTTATTTTCTGATCCTTATTTTATATTTTAATAATTTTTCCGGCTAAAGTAAATAATATCTTTCTTTTTTAACAAAAATACTATATAATACTAACTATATGTGATTAAAAAGAACAGGAAGGTGATTTTATGAAAATCGGTAAGTTTTTTAAAGCGATTATGAAAACAGTAACCGTTGCCATTGCCATCGGAAGTATTGCCTATATCATAAAAGATATTCTCGACAAAAAGGCTTCAGATAATTTTGATGACACATGGGATGATGCCCTTGACGAAGATTTCGATGATATGTTCGATGACTCCGAAGAAGAAGACACATCCAGCAGTCGTGAATATGTCAAAATGGATTCTTCCAAAATGACTGCCGAAACCTGTGAAGAATAATGAGGTGAAATTATGAGTGAAGCAAATCATGGTACAGAAGGAAAAATTTCATGGGAAGAATTACAGCAGATGATGGACGATGAGGTTATTCTCAGCGTTCAGATTAAAGGCGTTGTGAATGCCGGCGTCATTGCCTATGTTCAGGGTGTTCGCGGATTCATTCCCGCATCCCAGCTTTCTACAAGCTATGTCAAAGATTTAAATGAATGGCTGAATAAAACAGTGGATGTAAAGATTATCACTGCAGATCCGGAACAGAAACGCCTTGTACTCTCCGGTCGTGCGGTAGAGCAGGAAAAAGCGGCGGCTGAAAAAGCGGCTCAGATTGATGCGGTTTCCGTTGGCTCCGTATTTGAAGGAACTGTTGAAAAGATCACTGCTTACGGTGCATTTATCCGTCTCGAAAATGGTTTAAGCGGACTGGTACACATTTCCCAGATGAGTCCAAAGCGCATCAAAACACCGGAAGACGTTGTCAGCACCGGAGATTCCGTAAATGTCAAAGTCATTCAGAAAAAAGAAGGCAAACTGAGCCTCAGCATGAAAGCTCTGATGACAGAGGATTCAGAAACCGAAACTTACGAAAGAGAAGCGGTCAACTTTAAATCCGAAGGCGACGCTGCAACCAGTCTCGGTTCTTTGCTTGCCGGTATGAAATTCGATTAGTCATTGAAAAAGGATATTCAGAAACACAAAAGATGTTTCCGAATATCCTTTTTATATTTTCAGATCAGATTTTCCCAAATCCAATCTTCCGTCCTGCTTCCAGGTACCTTTTAAACTTTTCCACCGAATCATTCATCACAAGTTCCCGTGGAAAATCTGCTTCCCGGATAACCTCCATGGCCTGATCGAACCGGCCCACCATAAAGCTCACATGGGCATCTGTTCCCATAACAACCGGAACCTCATACTTTTTGCAGAGTTCGAGAATCCTCAAATCATTTTCTCTGGCATTGGTTCTGGAATTCAGCGGACTCATCGAGTTATTATTCAATTCCACAATTTTTCCATATTTTTTCGCCTCGGCAATGATTGTTTCATATTCCAGTGGATATCGCCCATCATCGGGATGGCCCAAAATATCTACATAAGGATTATGAATCACCCCGATCATCGCCGCCGTATTCTCCGCCTCTGTTCCCGGTTTCAGACACGGTGGATGGAGGCTGGCAATCCGAAGATCGGTACACTCGATATACCTTTCCGGCAAATCCAGACGGCCTCTATCATCCATCACATTTAACTCCACCCCAAACATAATTTCCAGTCCCTTCTGGAACCTCGGCAGTATTTTTAAATTATAGAAATAGAAATCCTTACAGCTTCCCGGCATTGCCGGTGCATGCTCTGTAATCGCCAGAAGTTTTAATCCCTTTGCCACCGCCGCATCGATCATCTCTGTAATCGTGCTGTAAGCATGACCGCTGGCCAGCGTGTGTGTATGGGTATCCAGCTCTATTTTCATAATATCCCTTCTTCCCTGTTCATTCATTTTGCCAAATGCGCTTATTTACAGGCCAGCTCATACATAGCTGCCGCTGCAATCTGAAAGGATTTCATTAGTTCTGAAATTTCCGCATATTCATTCGGCTGATGAATCACCTCCGGTGTTCCCGGAAATACCGGTCCAAAGGCAACCATATTTTTAAAGGCCTTCGCATAGGTTCCGCCGCCAATAGCCATCGGCTCATCGTCTCTTCCCGTCTCTTCCTTATAAACTTTCATTAATTTCTGAACAAGCTCCGAATCCTTAGGGACATATAAAACCGGTCTCTGTTCACACAGGACTACTTCCAGGCCACAGTCCTCCGCATTTTTATAAACCTGTTCCTTTACATGTTCAAGAACCGCATTTTTCGGATGACGAATGTCCAGCGTAAAGGACATATGTTCGCCGTCATAATTCAAAACACCCAGATTCACCGTCGTCTCACCGGTTTCGTCATCCTGATAATAAATCCCAAGTTTTTCACCGTTTGTTTCGGTATCCAGCTTGTTCAATACAAAATCCATCATATGCTGGAAATCGCCGCCGAAATCATTTTTTTCAATCCCATGGAACAGGCGTACTGCCGCATTGGTACCAAGGGCCGGTGTGCTGCCATGGGCGCCAAGGCCGATTGCTTCAACAATCGTCTTTCCATCCGCTTTCCGGACAGTAATGCCCTCGCCGGCTTCAACCTGCAGATCCCCTTCTGCAACAAGACAGCATTTCGGCGTAACTACATTGGCCGCAATACCGCCTTCCAGAGAAATGACACGGATCTTGCCCGGGTCTTTAACCTTTCCCCCAAGAGTCACCCCGGTCGTTCCCTTTTCACAGAAAATCAATGGATATTCCGCATCCGGAGTAAAACCGATCGTCGGAAGCTCTTCCCCTTTTTCAATATAATGTTTCACACAGCTGGAACCGCATTCCTCATCCGTGCCGAACATGACACGGATCCGGCGGTCAATCGGAAGATTTAAATCACGAATCGCTTTCATGGCATAGATCGCACCAATCACAGGTCCCTTGTCATCCAGAACACCCCGGCCGTAGAGCTTTCCATCATGGATCTCCCCGCCAAATGCCGGATAAATCCAGCCTTCCCCCAGAGGCACAACATCCATATGGCCTAAAACACCGACCATCTCTTCACCCTCACCATATTCGACCCAGCCGACACGGTTATCCACATTACCGGTTTTAAATCCTAATTTTTTTCCCAGTTCCAGTGCATGATCAAGGGCCGCCTTCGGACCTTTGCCATAAGGCGCATCCGGTTCCGCTTCACCTTTAATACTGTCAATGCGGATACTTTCCTGTACCGCCGTGATAATTTCTTCCTGCATCTCAAGAATTTTTTCATTTAATGCTTCATACTTCATTTGCCTTATCTCCCTATCTTATTTTTTAACACGGTTTTCAAAATAAACGAAGGCGTCAATGGCATCCAGAATATCCCCAAAGGTGTCCCTGGATGCGGCATCGATATACGCTTTCAATATTTCCTGCTCCCGCTTTTTATATCTGCCATAAAAAATATCATACAGATTGTGGCCCCGCATATAGATCTTAAAGGCTTCGATATGCTGTCGGATATCTTCAGGACTCTGTATGGAAGCCCCTGTCACCTCTGTAAAATGCCTGCCGCTTTTAAGCCGGTAAAGATACTCCTGCCACTTATCAAAAAGTATATCATAAAAATCCTCTGTGCGGTTTAAAATTCCTATTTTTACCATAATTTCCGGATCCAGAAAATAATTTTCAAAGGAATAATATTTTAAAATAAGCACATTTCTCCGGGTTACCTTCGGCATTTTATCCACATCGGTAATCCGACACTGATCATAATATTTACAAAGCTGGCTGGCCAGCATTTCCGGATCTTTGCCGTCACCGTCCCGGATCATGAGAAACTGATCCTTCAAATACAGTTTGTTCATATATTTCAGATTGGCATAGGT
>DBGCEW010000207.1:0-4324 GCA_048357495.1 Frisingicoccus sp. | reverse complement strand
ATATTGGAAAAAAAATAAAAGAACTGCGTCTCCAAAACGATCTGACATTAGAAAAGCTGGCATCACGAAGTGAACTGACCAAAGGCTTTTTATCCCAGGTGGAGCGCAATCTCACCAGTCCGAGTATTTCAACACTGGAAGATATTCTGGAAGCCCTCGGAACAAATCTCTCCGAATTCTTCCGGGAGGAAGATGATGAACAGATTGTTTTTTCCCCACAGGATTTTTTTGTTGACCACCAGACGGATTATACCATTGAGTGGGTCATTCCAAATGCTCAGAAAAATGAAATGGAACCCATCCTGCTGACCCTGCATCCCCACGGACAGAGCCACGAGCTCCTCTCCCATTCCGGCGAAGAATTCGGCTACGTTCTGAGAGGCGGCATTACCCTGGTCCGGGGCAACAAAAAATACAGACTCAAAGCCAAAGATACGTTTTATATGAATGGCCGTACAAGCCATTATTTATATAACCATGGAAACAGCGATGCTGTGGTGTTGTGGATAACAACACCGCCAATGTTTTAGAAAGGAGCAGGCGATATGGAAGAAAAGAAACTGATTGAGTTTCGGAACATCGTCAAAAGTTTTGACGGACAAATCGTTTTAAAAGGCATTAATCTGGATATTTATGAAAACGAATTTGTCACTTTGCTTGGCCCCAGCGGCTGTGGAAAAACCACATTACTGCGTATTCTTGGAGGTTTCTTAAATACCGATGAAGGCAGCGTCATGTTTGACGGTGAAGAAATCAGCCATAAACCACCCTATGAACGGGAGTTAAATACTGTATTCCAGAAATATGCCCTATTTCCCCATTTAAGCGTCTATGAAAACATTGCTTTCGGATTAAAAATCAAAAAAGTCAGCAAGGACGTTATTGAACAAAAGGTTATGAAAATGCTGAAGCTCATCGGTCTGGAAGGTTATGAAAACAAAAACACAACATTGCTTTCCGGCGGCCAGCAGCAACGTGTTGCCATCGCCAGAGCCCTGGTCAATGAACCAAAGGTTCTGCTTCTGGATGAGCCCCTCGCTGCATTGGATTTAAAACTCCGCAAAGAGATGCAGTATGAGTTGAAACGGATCCAGCAGGAAGTCGGCATCACCTTCATATTTGTTACCCATGACCAGGAAGAAGCCCTGACCATGTCGGATAAAATTGTTGTTATGAAAAACGGTGAAATCCAGCAGGTGGGAACACCGGAAGAAATTTATAATGAGCCGTCCAACCGTTATGTGGCAAACTTTATCGGGGAAAGTAATATTTTATCCGCAACCATGCTGGAGGATTATAAAGTCCGCTTCGATGATATTACCTTTGACTGTGTTGACTTCGGTTATCGTCCGGGCGAAAAGGTCGATGTGGTCATCCGTCCCGAGGATATTGATATTGTCGATGTTAAAGACGGAAAAATGACCGGTGAAGTTTTAAGTGTCTTATTCAAAGGGGTTCACTATGAAATTATTGTGGAAACTGTTCCCGGTACAACCGTTACTGCAAACATGCACATCATCCGCAACCACGATGTCACCGGAAAAAACGGTAAAGAAAAAATCAGCGCCAACGATTTCTTCGTGGATATTGAGGATTTAACGGCACTGGATGACAAAGAAATCATCGCCCGTTCCAATGCTCAGGCATGGACTCCGGAAGATGATGAATATATTTCCATCGCCAAAATTGACTACGATTTAAAAGAAGAAATCGGCCAGTATCCGGTCACCTTCTCCACTGCCAATGGCACAAGTATCCAGAGGAATATTTATGTGGTCAATCAGCCTTTCGTAAAAAATGAACGGGCTAATGAAGCGATCATGGCCTTTAACTTCTTTAAAACAGTCGATGAGATCACCGAATCCCAGGCGCTGGATACAGATATTAAAACCTGGGCCAATGCACAGGGCTGGAAATTGAGCAACGAAGATGAAAGTGTTGACATCTCTGTGGATTACGACTTCGATCCGGAAGATATTAAAGAAGGTATTTATAAGGTCACCTTCTCCACAACCGGACGGGAATTCAAAATTCATACAACCGATTATTCGGAAGTCGGACAGACAGTCGGGCTGACCTTCTTCCCTGAAGATATTCATGTTATGTCAAAGGTGGTATTCTGATGAAAAGGTTTTCACAACTGGCAATTCCTTATATCGTATGGGCGGTGCTGATGCTTGTTTTGCCGATGGTCCTCCTGGCTCTCTATTCAGTGACTCAGCAGGGAAACAGCATCATCTCCTTTTCCCTTACCTTAGAACATTATAAAAAATTCTTTACCGACCCGGATTTTTTATTGATTTTGTGGCGTTCGATCGCTATTGCTATTAAAACAACCCTGATCTGCCTTCTGCTTGGCTATCCGGTAGCCCATTTTATTGCCCGGAGCAGTGAAAAGATACAGAATATTCTCGTATTATGTATTACTCTGCCAATGTGGATCAACATGCTTGTAAGAACCTACGCCTGGATCGGCCTTTTAAGCGAAGGCGGATTAATCCAGCAGATTTTAAGTTTCTTCGGTCTCGGCGGCCGGGAACTCCTTTACACCGAAGGTGCTGTTTTACTCGGAATGGTTTACAACTTTCTTCCGTTTATGATCTTACAGATTCATACATCCCTCTGTAAAATGGATAATTCCCTGCTGGAAGCCAGTGCGGATCTCGGCGCCAATAAAGCCCAGACTTTTATGCGGGTCACACTCCCCCTGTCGCTTCCGGGAGTGATCAACGGAATCACTTTGGTTTTCCTGCCCGCAGTAAGTTCCTTCTTCATCCCGAAATTACTGGGCGGCGGCCAGTACTTCCTGATCGGCAACCTGATTGAAAATCAGTTCATTACCGCAGGTGAATGGAACTTCGGAAGTGCTATTTCAATGATCATGGCCGTTATTATGATTTTAATGATGGCTGCCGTACGAAAAGTAGAAAAAAGAAACCAGGGAGGTGAAGCATAATCATTATGAAAAAAGAAAAAAGACCTTTGGGCAAGGTACTCATCATCCTCATGATTTTATTTTTCTACCTGCCGATTATTTATATGATTATCTTTTCCTTTAATGAAGGAAAATCTCTCACCGCCTTCACCGGTTTTTCACTGCGCTGGTATCAGCATATGCTGGAATCCCGGGATATGATGGAAGCACTGTATACCACATTCAGCGTTGCCCTGATCGCCACACTGATTTCAACCGTTGTCGGAACGATTTCGGCCATCGGCCTGAGTAAATCCAAAAAAATCATCCGGGACATTATGGGACAGATCAATAATTTCCCTTTAATGAATCCGGAAATCGTGACCGCTATTGGTTTTATGCTTCTGTTCATCACCTTCCAGATTGAAAAAGGATTTGTCACCATGCTTCTGGCTCATATTGCCTTTTGCATCCCCTATGTGATGCTCTCCGTAATGCCGAAAATCCGTTCCCTGGATCCCAACCTGGCCGATGCTGCCATGGATTTGGGCGCTACCCCGTGGCAGGCGCTGACAAAGGTTATTGTTCCTCAGATTACACCGGGAATTATTTCCGGAGCTTTAATCGCCTTTACCATGTCCGTAGATGATTTTATTATCTCCTACTTTGTTACCGGCGGCGGCATAAAAAATCTGAGTATCATGGTTTATACCATGAGTAAACGTGTCAATCCGAGTATTAACGCCATCTCAACCCTCGTGGTTGTGATTATCACCATCATGCTCATCATTATCAATGTGGCTCCGATGCTTGCGTCCAAACATGCGGTCCGTCAGAAAATCGTCGGCAAAAAATGGGTGGCTGGCCTCGCTGCGGTATGCATCCTTATCGGTGCGACTTCTTTCTCCGGCATAAAGGCAGCCCGCTCCTCGCTGCCTTACGAAGGTCAGACCCTCTATGTTTACAACTGGGGCGAGTACACCGGAGAAAATATTATCCGGGATTTTGAAGAAAAAACCGGCGCCAAGGTGATTATGGAAAACTTTGATTCCAACGAACAGATGTATATCAAAGTCGCCAACGGTGAAGCCTACGATATCCTTGTTCCAAGTGATTATATGATTCAGCGGCTGATCCAGGAGGATTATCTGCAGAAGCTGGATTATTCCAAATTGGACTGTATGGATAAACTGGCAGATGCGGTCAAAGGTCTGCCTTATGACCCGAATAACGAATACTCTGTTCCTTATTTCTGGGGAACCGTCGGCATTGTTTATGATACCTCCAAAGTCAATGAAGAAGATCTGATTCAGGAAGGCTTTAATATCTTTCTGAATGAAAAATATAAAGGAGATATTTATTTATACGATTCCGAACGGGACTCCTTTATGATGGCTTTAAAAGCCCTCG
>DBGCEW010000206.1:0-15468 GCA_048357495.1 Frisingicoccus sp. | reverse complement strand
TTCTGCTTACGGCAAAATCTGAAATTGAAGACCGAATCCTTGGCCTGGATATGGGCGCCGATGACTATCTACCAAAACCTTTTGCTATGGGAGAATTTCTGGCCCGTGTCCGCGCCATGCTCCGCCGTAAGGAAAATTTCACACCGGATATTTTAAAAGTCGGCAACCTTTCCCTGAATATGCAAAGTTATGAATTAAGCTGTAACGGTCAATCCTTTGTATTGCCTAAATTAGAATACCAGTTAATGGAGCTTTTAATGCTGAACAAGGGCATTTATCTTTCCACCGAAGACCTGCTCATAAAGGTATGGGGGTACGACACCGATGCAGAGCTCGGAACCGTCTGGGTATACATTTCCTATCTCCGCAAACGTCTGACGGCACTGAACGCCAATATTGTCCTGCGCGGAAAACGGAATATCGGATACACCCTGGAGGTAGTGGAATGATAAAGACCCTTCAAAAAAAATTTGTTTTTGCTTCTATGACAGCCATTTCCATATTGATTCTTATTCTGCTCGGAACAATAAATATAATAAACATTTCCATGGTCAGGGATGAAATGGTAAAAACGCTGACAATGATTTCCGAAGCGAAGGGTGACTTTGAATATATACAGACCTCTTCAACAAATACCACACCGCCGCCGGATTTCCGTGGAGAGCCAAAGGATGCCAAGGACAAATTTATGTCGTCCAATTTTTTTGTCGTCCGCTTAAATGACAACGGACAGGTTGTCTATACCGATGTAAGCCGCACTTCACTGGTCGATGAAGCCAGTGCGGAAAGTCTGGCCCTGGAAGTCCTGAATACAACAAAAACCACAGGAAAAACGGGCAAATACCGATATCAGATCCGCAGCCTTCCCGGTGAAAACGAAACCGTTATCGTATTTCTAGATACCTCCGAGGAAATGATGTCCTATATCAGAGTTCTGTTTCTCTCTGGCGGAATGGGTATCTTCTGTTGGTTTCTTATGCTGTTTATCATTATCTTTCTTTCAAAGAGAGCCATCCGTCCCATTGCAGAAAGTATTGAAAAGCAAAAGCAATTTGTGACCAATGCCGGCCACGAAATCAAAACGCCCCTTGCCATTATTCTTGCGAACACAGAGGCAATGGAACTTTATAACGGTGAAAATAAATGGAGTAAAAATATCCGTGAACAAACAGTCCGGTTAAACGGATTAATGAAAAATCTTCTGCTGCTGGCTAAAATGGATGAAGGTTCTGCGGAAATCGTTAAAACTGAAATTCCTTTAAGTGAATTGCTTATGGAAAATGCCCAGATTTATGCCGAACCGTTAAAGCTTCGAAATATCACATTACAAACAGAAATTCATCCGGATATTGTCATCCAAGGAAACCGGGATCAATTTCTTCAGCTCATTTCTGTCCTGTTTGATAATGCTCTGAAGTATACAAATACCAACGGTATGGTATATGTCCGCCTGGAAAAGAACGAAAAACACATCCGGTTATGCATAAAAAACAGTTGTGAAAAACTTCCGGATACACCTCCGGAAAAACTGTTTGATCGCTTTTATCGGGATGATAAAGCCCGCACACAGAAAAACGGCGGTTATGGCATCGGACTGTCCGTAGCCCGGTCCATTGCTGAGGCATCTAAGGGAAGTATCACTGCTGAATATGAAAATCCGGATATTCTTTCCTTTACAGTGATTCTCAGATAAAAAATTCATCAGGAGTTGCCATAACTCTGTATTTTTTTTGCGAAGTCTGTATTTTCAGGCTTCGCAACACATTCTTTTTTTAAATCATTCATACAAAAGTGCTTCCAGCATCGCCCTTTGCCTGATAAAAATTTTATTTCCCTTCATTTCTATAATCCCCTGTGTACACATGATTTTTAATTCCCTGCTGAGAGACGTCCTGGAAACATTCAAATATTCTGCCCAGGTTGTTTTTGAAAAAGGAATGGAAACTCCTTGCTTTTCATCCACCGGAAAATCCTTCATTAAAGAAAATGCTATTTTCTTCTGAATGGAATACATCGAAAACAATTCTACCCTCTGTTCAAACTGCATAATCCGGTCTGCAGAAATTCTCAAAATATTCAAAGCAATCGTTGGATTTTTCAAAAAAATTCCAAGCATAATATTCCGGTCAATCCATAAAAGCAGACTTTGTTCTTTTGCAATGACATCACAGGGATATTGGGGATGACTTGAGAAAATAATACTTCCCCCGAGCATTTCTCCGCATCCCCTGTGAAAGATGCTTAAAACCTTCCCTGTAGGTAAATATTTTCTCATTTCCAGACAGCCTTCAATAATAATCCCTATCCGTCGCGATGTTTCCCCCTCCCGGTATATCACCCTTCCCTTTTCAAATTTTTCTGTTATATATGAAATATCCCGGAAAGCACCGATGATTTCCTTTTCTGAAAGATTTGTAAAAATCGGACATTTTGATAATGCAGATATCCACCGTTCCATAAATCCCTTCTCCTCCGATTTAAACATCTGTATCTCCGGATACATCCGCAGACTTCTCTGTATGTTATAATTGCTTTAAAGTATATCATATTTTTTAGAAAAAATGGGGGGATTTTATGTTTGCCAAAATCTTATATCTTATTGCTCTGACCGGGCTTCTCTACTCTTTTTTTAAAGATTCCGCAAAAACAAAAGCCGCATTAAAAAAAGCCTGGAAATCCTTTGAAAATATCCTGCCCTTTATGCTGGCAATCCTTTTTCTTATTGGATTGATATTGTCTGTTCTGGATGAAACAACCATATCCCGGCTGATCGGTGCAGAATCCGGAATCATCGGTATTTTAATTGCCGCTGTTATTGGCTGCATTACCCTGATTCCAGGTTATGTCGCTTTTCCTCTGGCCGCTTCTCTGGTAGAAGCCGGGGCCGGATATGCCCAAATTGCCATCTTCATCTCAACATTAATGATGGTTGGCATCGCTACTTTTCCACTGGAAACAAAATATTTCGGACGGAAAATTGCGACAAAAAGAAATTTATTCTCTCTTATTGTCGCAGTGATAACATCCGCTATTATAGGAGTGATTATGGGATGAAAAATTTTTTAAACATTTTATCAAAATATAAGCTTTTTATCGTTATATTATTATGCGATCTGTTTCTTTTCGCCTTTGCACCGGACCTGAGCAGAAAATCCTTTTCTCTGACATGGGATTATATTCTGGAAATGCTGTCAGTTGTTCCGCCAATATTTATTTTAATGGGGCTTATGGATGTTTGGATTCCCAAAGAACTGATGATGAAATACATGGGCAGGGGCGCCGGCCCGAAGGGTGGTCTTTTTGCCTTTTTATTGGGTTCTTTTTCATCCGGTCCCCTTTATGCCGCTTTCCCGATTGCCAGCATGTTTATCAAAAAAGGCGTTTCTCTGACCAATGTTTTTCTTTTCCTTGGCGCCTGGTCAACAACAAAAATCCCAATGATGTTGTTTGAAGCCACCCAATTGGGAATCCAATTTACTGTTCTTCGTTTTATTTTAAATACATTGGGTATTATCGCCCTTGCATTTATCATCGAAAAATCAACCAGTCCGAAAGAACAGGAATCTCTTTACTAAAGGGTTTCACTATTTAAAAAATGACTGAACCATTGTCAAAACTCCGGCAGACTGTAAAAAAAGAACAGCCATCATTACCGGAACCACATACCGTATCATAACAACATATAATTTTTTCCGTCCGAAGGGATGACCGCTGGATTCCATTTCATCACAAATCCATTTCGGCCGAACAATCCATCCGATAAAAATGCAGGTCAGCAGAGAAATGAAAGGCATTAAAAAGCTATTGCTTATATAGTCCATCACATCCAGAAGCTGAGCCGTCTGTCCATTCGGCAGCGTCAATTCAAAATATAAAATATTATATCCCATACAAATAACCACTGAAGCCGCTGCTGAAAGAAATCCAATGACCAGACTTGTTTTCTTTCGTGTCGTATGAAAAATATCCATGCAGTTTGCCACCAGTGTTTCCATAATAGAAACCGATGATGTCAATGCTGCAAAAAGAACCATAATAAAGAAAACGGCACCGATCAAACCTCCGATGTTTCCCATTTCTGCAAAAACCTTCGGCAGAGAAATAAACATCAGACTCGGTCCGGACGCCATACCCTCGGTTCCGAAAAACACATACACTGCAGGAATAATCATAAGACCTGCCAGAAACGCTACAAAAGTATCAAAAAACTCAATTTGCCCCAGAGAACGCCCTAAATTTACATCTTTTTTCACATAGGATCCATAGGTAATCATAATCCCCATCGAAACACTCAGTGAAAAAAACAGCTGGCTCATGGCATCCAGAAGAATTTCAAGAAACCGCTTCCATGTAATACCGTCAAAATTTGGCAGAACATATACAGAAAGTCCCTGAAGTCCGGTCCTTACCGTACCGTTCCCATCCTCAAAACGAAGGGTCAGCGAAAACAGAGAGATTCCAATAATCATCAAAAGAAGTCCCGGCATAACAATCCGGGCAAACCGCTCAATCCCCTTCTCTACGCCGCCATATACGATAAACGCTGTAATTGATAAAAAAATCAGCATAAATACGATGGGCGCCGCTTTTGACGTAATAAAAGAAGTAAAATATCCATCCTGTGCCGCTTCATCTCCCCGCATGGTAACAAACGTAAACATGTATTTTCCAACCCAGCCACCAATAACCGAATAATAGGTCATGATTAAAATCGGTACAATAAAGGTTACATATCCCAGGAATTTCCACTTCGGATGGATAGCTCCAAAAGCATGCAGGGCGTTTTTTTTCGTCCGCCGGCCAATGGCCACATCGGTGACAAGCAATGTAAATCCAAAGGTCATCACCAATATCAGATAAATGATTAAAAATAACCCGCCTCCGTCCTTTGCTGCAAGATAGGGAAAACGCCAGATATTCCCAACTCCGACAGCGCTTCCGGCAGCAGCCAGTACAAACCCCAGGGAGCCGGTAAAGCTGCTTTTCTTTTTCGTACTCATAAATATTTCCTCCATATGTCTTTATACAAGCCTTATCTATTATTTTCCCAGCCGTTTTTCAATGGCTTCGACCACTGTTTCCAACACCTTGATCCGGGCATAATATTTGTTATTTCCTTCAACAATAATCCATGGTGCATAGGTGGTCGATGTTCTTAAGATCATCTCATCCACCGCCTTTACATAGTCCTCCCACTTTTCCCGGTTCCGCCAGTCCTCATCGGTAATCTTCCATTGTTTATTCGGATCCTCCATGCGTTCATGAAAACGCCGTTCCTGTTCCTCTTTATCAATATGCATCCAGAACTTCAATACAATGGCTCCCGCATCTGCCAGATTCACTTCCATTTGATTAATTTCACTGTAAGCCCGACGCCATTCTTCCCCGGTACAAAACGCCTCAATCCGTTCCACAAGGACACGCCCATACCAGGTCCGGTCAAAGATCGCAATATGTCCGGCCGCTGGCATATGGTTCCAGAACCGCCATAAATAGTGATGGGCCTTCTCAAAGTCATTCGGCGCGGATGTCGGGACCACCTCATAACCTCTGGGATCCATGGTCTGAGTAAGACGCCGTATCGCTCCGCCTTTTCCCCCGGCATCCCAGCCTTCAAAACCAATAACAACCGGAATTCGCCGTCTGTAAAGTTCACTGTGCAGCAGTTCCATCCGTTCCTGTAAATCCTTGAGTTTTCTCTTATAAACCGTCTTTGACAGAGATTTCGACAGGTCCACCGCATCCAGTACGGAAGAGCCAAAAAATCCCCGTTTTTTCTCCGGAAAAGCCATTTCTTCCGACAGCATTTTATTTTTTTCTTTTCTTTCTTCTGCGGCTATTCCCTCTCCAAAGGCCTCAACCACCTTTGAAAGAATCTTAACCTTGGCATATTCACGGTCTGTAGCTTCAATAATCGTCCAGTTTCCATAGGCCGTATCTGTTTTCTGAATCATTTCTTCAAAAGCTTTCAGCCACGCATCGTAGTCTTTATTATGTTTCCAGTCATCCTCCGTAACACGCCATTGTGTTTCTTCATTACATTCCAGAGCTTTAAATCTTTTTTTCTGCTCTTTCTGAGAAATATGAAGAAAGAATTTCAGAATAAGCATCCCATCCTGCGTCAGCTCCTTCTCAAAGTCCAGAATGTTATTGTAGCAATTTTCTGTCTTTTCCCGGTTACGGCGTCCTTCTGCCCGGTCCTCAACAATTTTCGTATACCAGCTTCGGTCGAAAATATGAATCCGGCCATTTTCAGGCAATTTTGTCCAGAACCGCCACAGGTAGGGATGTCTTTCTTCTTCTCTGGTAGGCTTTTGTATCGTAAAAACCTTAAATCCCCGTGGGTCCATCGGCTGTATCAGTTCATTGATCATAGTTCCTTTTCCCGAAGAACCAAAGCCCTCAAACACAATCATCACCGGAATATGACGTTTTCCCAGTTCCCTCTGAAGCAGTGAAAGCTGCATTGTCAGTTGATCCATCAATACTTTCGATTCCCCTTTAGATATTTTTTTGGATAAATCGATTTTTTCCAGCATAAATTCCCTTCTTTCTATTTCGTCACTCCAATATATTCTGCCCAAATTCTCATAATAACTTATCATAAAAGCTTTCATAACGAAAAAAATCAGGACTCCGGTAGATTTGGAACCCTGATTTACAATTTTTCAAAAATATTTTTTGCTTCCCCACAAATTACTTTTTTTCAACTCGACGTACTCACTGTACGCCTTTTCGAGTATCTGTTTTTCATTCGTAAATTTCAGCAAATGGTAAGCCTCGTGATATTTATAATATCCTGAGTCCACAAAATATTCTTCACGTTGTGGTCTGCTGTGATAACTGTCGGACATCATCAGATACCAGTGTACGTCTTTTACGATCAAATCCTGTGCTGTGTTAAAAGTATATTGGCTTTTTCCCACATATTTTATAATCGAAGCACTGACTCCCGTTTCTTCACGCACTTCCCTGATAGCTGTTTCTTTATACTCTTCACCTTCCTCAACAGTTCCTTTTGGCAACACCCATCCTTCATACTTATTCCTGTAATTTTTATAAAGCAGAAGAATCTTGCCTCTGAATATAACCACACCGCCGCAGCTTGTTGCTTCTATCATGGTTGTACCTCCATCTTATGGTGTGTGTTTCGCTTGATATAAGTATACAACCATTTAATAACAAATACAACCTTATTTTTACACAGGCTTTACAGCTTGTTTTCCCCTTCTTACTGGGCCAGATATGTCTGAAATACCGTATTTGCCACAGGAAGAGCACTTTCATAGTAACCTTCGTCGTTTTCTACAAGCACACAGATCGCAATCCGTGGCTGCTCAGCCGGCGCATAACCGATAAACCAGGAATTATCTCCCCGTCCGCTGATTTCCGCGGTTCCTGTTTTTCCGGCAACAGAATAACCATAACCGGAAAGAGAGGTTGCCGTCCCGTATTCCACAACCGATTCCATCAACTGACCCAAAAGACTGGCTTCCTCTGTAGAAAGCACCTGTCCATAGGATTCGGGAAGATAGGTTTTAACCCGGCGGCCGCCGCCGGCGGTTTCAATCGCATCTACCATATAAGGCTCCATCATATTGCCGCCATTGGCAATGGTGGCTGCAATCATGGCCATATGAAGTGGGGTCACCTGGGTATGTCCCTGACCGATCGCTGTAGCTGCAATCTGCCAGTCACTGTCATCTGCAGCCAGACTGAACCGGCTCTTTGTATGCATAATCCCCGTTGGCAGTTCTTTATTAAAAAACAGGCTTTCACAGGTATCCTTCAGTAAGTTTTCTTCAAATCTCAGTCCTATATTTCCAAAGGATGCATTACAGGAATTGGCAAAAGAATCCTGAAAGTCTTCTTCGCCATGAACTGTCTGATCAAAACAGGTGATATAATCATCGCCCCCCAGATTGATCTGTCCTTCGCAAATATAGTCGTAATTATTATAATCCAAACCGGAACGTATAAATGCCAGTGATGTCAATGTCTTAAAAATAGATCCGGGAACAAACAATCCCAGTGTTGTTTTATTCAACAGCAGGTCATTGTCCGCATCGGCAACAATATCCTCATAATCCGAAACCAGCGTATTTGGATCATAGTCTGGTTTTGAAACCATCGCCAGAACTCTTCCTGTCGCCGGCTCCAGCGCAATTACAGCCCCGTCATTATTTCCAAGGGCATCATATGCCGCCTCCTGTAACCTGGCGTTCAGTGTTGTCATCACCTGATCCCCCTGATTTTTCTCGCCGCGGATATCCTGTAGCGCATTTAAAATCGGGTTGCCGTTGGATTGGAGCATAAAAAAGTTCTGAGCCAACTCGATACCGGACTGATTGATTTCCGACGTCCCCACCGCATGGGCAAAAATCCTTCCCATCGGATAATACCGGGTTTCATTTCCATTTTCATCCACAAGGGTTTCTGCCAGCACTGTTCCGTCACTGGAAATAATGTCTCCCCGGACAATCGTATCCGCAAAGGAATTGACCCGGACATTATAAGCACTGTTAATCACATCTTTACTGACAAAAGCATTAAAATAAACAAAATATCCGATCATCAGCACAAAGAGTCCCGCAAAAACATAGGTTACCGTTAAAATTTCCCTGTTTTGGCTCCGCCGTTTCTTTCGGACTTCTTTTCTTTCTTCAATTTCTTCCGGAGTCAGCCGGAGTTTCTTAACCCGCCGTTTCTTTGGGCCATTTTCAGAAACAGGCTCCCTTTCTTCAGGCACAGCCACCTTTTTCCTTCGGCCCATATTTGAAACCTTCGGCCCCTCTTCCTGTTGCTCGAATGATTGTTCAGCCCCTGACAGCGGATCTATTTCTTCTTCAAAAAAATCCATCGTATCAAAGCTCGGATGAAATTCAAATTCTTCTCCGTCATTTATCGGAAGATCCTTAAAAACCTTGGTTTCTCCCATCGATGTATTCCGGCTGCTGCCGGTCTTTTTCGACGTGTCTTTTTTCGGCACATCATCAATATTTATTTTACGGACGGTCTTCCTGGTTAAGTCGTTCTTCTCGTCTCTTTTCAAGGATATACCCCTCTCTTTGTCGCAGCAGGTAAAGACCCTGGATGACTGCAAAGATAATAATTGTTGATAATACACTACTTCCGCCGTAACTGATTAACGGCATGGTAACCCCTGTATGAGGGATGAGTTTTGTCACTCCGCCGATACAGAGGAAAAGCTGTATACCATAAGCTGTACTCAGTCCCATGGCAACCAGTTTATAAAACGGTTTTACAAGCTGCAGGGAAATGTTAATAAACATTAAAAAGCAGCTAAAATATACAAGAATCAGACAAATCGAAAACAGTGCGCCCATCTCTTCCGAAATTGCCGAAAATACAAAGTCACTTACAACGACGGGAATGGTATCCGGTTTTCCCTGAAACAGCCCCATACCAAACCAGCCGCCGGTGCCAATAGCAAAAAGAGACTGGGCAATCTGATAACCTGCATCATTATAATGGCCCCACGGATCCTTCCAGGCTGTCACACGGATCTGGACATGACCGAATAATCGATAGGCCACCACCGCCGCCGCACTGCCTGCCCCGAGCCCAAGGGCCATATAACGGAACTGCCGGGTCGCTACATAGAGCATCACCAAATATGTAACGAAGAAAATCAGTGCCGCACCAAGGTCGTTTTCCGCCACGAGGACAAGCACATAAGCGGCCGCCGCTGCCGTTGTTATGACAATTCTTTTAAAATCCGTATTTCTGGCCAGCATCGCCGCCACAAAAAATACAAAAATAATTTTTGCCAGCTCGGACGGCTGCAAACTAAAACCGCCGATAGATATCCAGTTGGTTGCTCCGTACATATTTCTTCCAAAAACAAACACCGAAGCAATCAATAAAAATCCGGAAACGCCGAAAAAAATCCCCCATTTGTCTACCATCCGCATCCGCAGCATAAATGCCGGAATGACAAGGCTGACACAGACGGCGGCTACCGCAATCATAAACTGGCGGACTGCCATGGAAAAATCCAGCCGGGTAAGTATAACAAAGCCCACCATCAGCAGATAGCACATATTGTTAATAATCAGGCGTGACGCATTTTTATAAACCGTTCCATAAATAATCAGCGTCACCAGAAATAACAGGAACTGTGCACCATAAAAATACAGCATTTTTACATCTCTCGTCATAAGATATATAATCAGATAGCAGATAAAATGTATCAAAAACATCAATACATTCTGCATGATATACACACTGCCCCGGTCATCCTCATGACGGTCACTGAATACCGTGAAGCATTTCATGGCATAGGATGCTGCCAGAATTGCCAGTATATATTTCGATATATGTATAATGACATTTACCATAAATATCTATCGTCTCCTTACTCTACCCTTCGGTTAAAATGTCCCCGGGTGAAATTTTTCAGGATGTTTTCCACTTTTTTCTCCCGAATATATAAATTCTGATAATACTGAACCATCGCCGTCATTTCTTTTTCTGTTTCCATCGTAAAATCCATTCGGAAGGACGCCGGATTCAGACGGAGAAGTTCTTCTTTTTTATCCAGAAGCATGGTCGGAAGACCATTATATATTTTATTATAGCAGAAAGTACACTCATTATATACATAAAAATGTTTACTCTGCCGGTCTGTTAATTGTATCATTTCCGGCTTTCCTGTACAACCTTCCTCTGTCTTTTTCACGCACTGGGCAGAGATCATCAGCTGCTGATGTCCGTAAACAGGCATTTCGACATTCTGACATCCAAGCCTTCGAAGTTCCGGACCGTTCAATTCCTGAGGCGCCGTCAGCGAAACACCGCCCAGGGCTTCCAAAAAAGCCTTGGCCCTTCGATTCATTCCATAAACGCCCCCATCAAAAATAACTTTTGCTTCCGGATAGAGCCCGCGAACCAGAAAAAAGCCTTCAATCTGGCGCACCAGATAACCGTCGGCCCATCCTCCGGCCTGCTCCAGATAATCCTTGAGAAGGGATTTGTCTTTTTCCCGGATAATTCCGGGCAGAGAAAAATAAATCTCTTTTCCGGCCTCTTTTAATATTCTGACAGACTTAAATTCCTCCGGAACCGCTTCATGAAGTTCCACATAAAAACGGTGGATATCCCTTTCTCCGGCCAGCACACGGGTACCTTTTTTTAAAGTTTCCACACCGGTAAGCATCACGTTCAGCCATGGTATTTTTCTATCCACTGTTTTTATTTCATCCCCGAGCGGTTCCGGCTGATTTGAAAGATGCCTGAAATACGTTTTCAGACAGGCTCTTTTCAGCATGTCCAGTCCGTCTCTCCGCAGCTCGTTCAACTGCTGATTCGGAATGAAACTGCAGCCATCGGTAATGACTTCCAGATTCTCAAATTCAAATGGTGTATTCCCTGTTTTGAGCAGCGGCTTTCTTAGCTGTTCCTCTGTCATCGGCTGATTTTTTGCACCCTCAACAATCTTCCCTTCAAGATTCACGGAAATATCATCCAGAGATAATTCAAGCATAGCAGGAAAATCTTTCACAATTCTTAATGTGCCGTAAATCTTTTCTTTCAGTTCCTGATTACCATAAGTTTTTTGAAGATCATCAATCAGGCGGCTGTTCCTCACCCGGAAGACCTCTCTTCCCGCCAGACTTCCTGCTGCTTTCCCGCCTTTCTTATCCAATTCCGGTACAAATTTTCCGCCCTCCGGAACATCTCTGCTCACCTTACAGGAAATATCTTCTTTCCCTCCACCGCGAATTTCCAGAATGTCCCCGGAATGCAGTCCGGTCTTCACCGCTACACTGCCTTTTTTAGATACGGAGCCTACAAAAACCCCCATATGATTCGGCCTTTCCTTCGAAATCATGGATGGACCATTGTTCATATGCAGATAACCGCCGGAAAAGCCGCCCCGGTTATATAAATCCATAAGTTTTTCCATATCTTTTTTATCGATCCGGAATTTTTCCCGCCCGTATTCCAGATATTTATCCGCATAATGCCGGTACAGCCATGCTGTGAATGCCGCATACTCCGGTTTTTTCATACGCCCTTCAATTTTAAAAGAATTGACGCCCGCTTCTATAAGATCCGGTATTTCTGTAAGTGTACAAATATCCTTCGGACTCAAAAGATATGACGGCTTTTTCTTTTCGCCATAACCATAAGGCAGACGGCATGGCTGTGCACACCGGCCACGGTTCCCGCTGCGTCCTCCGATCATACTGCTCATCAGACACTGACCGGAATAACAATAACACAGGGCACCCTGCACAAAAACTTCCAGCTCCATCTGTGTACTTTGACGGATCTTTCCGATTTCCTCCAGCGACAGCTCTCTGGCGAGGACGATACGCTCCATTCCCTGTTTTTCCAGCCATTTTGCCATATCCGTCCCTGTAATCGTCATCTGAGTGCTGGCATGGAGCGGAAGCCCCGGAAAATACTCTTTAAGCATAGAAAACAAACCAAAGTCCTGTATAATAACACCATCCAGCCCTTCTTCATAATAAGGCTTCAGAAAATGATAAATTTCCCCTTCCAGTTCCTCCTCTTTTAAAAGTGTATTCAGTGTCAGATATAATTTTTTATGATGAATATGGGCATAATCAATCGCATATTTTAAATCTGTTTCGTCGGGATTATCCGCATAAGCCCTCGCGCCAAAACGGTTTCCGCCCATATAAACCGCATCCGCCCCTGCATTAAAAGCCGCAATCATGCTTTCCATCGATCCGGCGGGAGCTAAGATTTCTACATATTTCCGGTCATCTCTTTTTATCATAACTTCATCCTTTTTCTTCGTGATGCAAAACAAAAACAAAACGGGAAATTAAAAATTTCCCGTCTGACATCCTTTATTTTTGATAGGCTCTTGTTTCCAGTTTGACAATCTGTTTCTGCAGATCGTTAATCTCTTCTTTGAGTCTGTCAATTTCTTTATCCGCCTCTTCCAAATGAATCTGGGCGCTGATCAGTTCATGCTTAAGGTCGTATTCAATCTTATCTTTTTCTTCGATATCCGCTTCAAGCATCTCCACCTGTTTTTTTGCTTTATGATAATCATCGGCCATATTCAGCTCCAGCAGCGTCTTCTGCATATCCACACCGAGCCGCCGGTAATTTGGAATCTGGTCCATTTCTTCCATCTTATTATTTATGTATAAAGCAATTTTCTGTAAATATTCTTCACTTTCATAGCCGCTCAGCGTATAAATTTTACCGCCGATCAATACTTGGATATCCTTTTTGGCAGCCATTATTTTCCCTCCAGTGTACCAATTGTTATGTTTATTATAATCGCTCTAATTAACAAAAACAAGCCCAAATCGTATCGAAGACCGTATTTTCTGTCATTCAACAGGCAGTCCCAAATGTTTATAAGCCAAAGGCGTTACCGTCCGCCCCCTTGGCGTCCGCTGTAAAAAACCATTTTGCAGCAAATAAGGTTCATACACATCCTCAAGGGTTCCCGAATCCTCGCCGATGGACGCTGCCAGCGTTTCCAGACCGACCGGACCACCTCCAAACTTCTCGATCATACTCCATAAAATGTTTCTGTCCACCGAATCCAGACCATAACGGTCAACTTCCAGAATATCCAGAACCTCTCTGGCAACAGCTTCCGTTACCTGCCCCTCATATTTTACCTGAGCATAATCCCGGACCCGTTTCAGAAGACGGTTTGCCAACCGTGGAGTCCCCCGTGAACGCCTTGCCAGCTCCATCGCCCCCAGCGGATCCATGGATATTTTAAGCACCCCGGCAGAGCGGAGAATAATTTCCGCCAGTTCTTCCGGGCTGTAAAATTCCAGACGCTGTATCACACCAAAACGGTCCCGTAAAGGGGCCGAAAGCATTCCGGCCCTGGTTGTTGCCCCGATCAGCGTAAACTCGGGCAAATCCAGACGAATGGACCGGGCTGTCGCCCCCTTCCCAATGACAATATCTATGGCAAAATCCTCCATAGCCGGATACAGCACCTCTTCTACCTGACGATTCAACCGGTGGATTTCATCAATAAAAAGAATATCTCCCTGAGATAAACCATTTAAAATGGCCGCAATCTCTCCCGGACGCTCAATCGCCGGACCGGAAGTCACTTTCATATGAACCCCCATCTCATTGGCAATAATTCCGGCCAGTGTCGTCTTACCAAGTCCCGGCGGCCCATAAAAAAGTACGTGATCCAGCGCTTCATCCCTCTGCTTTGCCGCCTGAATATAAATCTCCAGCACTTCCTTAATCTTTGGCTGGCCAATATAATCCCTCAGACGCACCGGCCGCAGACGGTTTTCTGTTTTTATATCTTCTTCAATAAATTCTGTTGTGATAATGCGTTTATTCATATTTTTCCGCCCCTAAAAAGTCAGCATCTGCTTCAGTGCAAGTTTCAACAGTGTTTCGCTGTCCATGCTGTCAGTTACTTCTATTTTCTGCATCGCCCGAAAGGCCTCTGTTTCCGAATATCCCAAAGACACCAGTGCCATCATAGCTTCCTTTTTCGCCCCCTGACCGACTTCTTCCAGATTCACGCCTGAAGAAGTCTCTTCTTCAAAGATCTCTTCCAGTTTCAATTTGTCTTTTAATTCAATGATCAGCTTCTGGGCTGTTTTCGGTCCAATCCCCGGCGCTTTTGAAATAGCCTTGGCATCTCCTGCCATCACTGCAAAACGGAACTGATTCGGCGAAATCGTTGAGAGAATCCCAAGCGCCCCTTTAGGTCCGATGCCGCTGACACCAATCAGAAGTTTAAAAATCTGCAGATCATCTCTTGTCAAAAACCCATAAAGTGCCAGCTGATCCTCCCGAACATACATATATGTATGCATCTGCACAGATTCTCCCCTAGGCGGCAGACCGTCCAAGACAGAGGCCGTCGTATAAATCAGATAGCCTATGCCGTGATTTTCCAGAACAACATAATCCACACCCACTTCGGCAATATTTCCTTTTATAAAAGAAAGCATATTATTTTTCCTTTCTTAATTTTTCCAGACGTTTTTTTATCTCTTCCAGTGTTTCTTCAAAGGCCCTGGCATATTTTGTGGATTTCAGCTTCGGATAAGCCTTCATATGATGCCGAAGCACTCTGCCATATCTCGGTTTATTTTCTTCATAAACTTTTACGAGGGCCAAAAGCCTTTCTTCCAGTTCTTCTCTGTATTCACTGATTGCTCCGGTCAGCGGAAGGCTTTCAAGATGTTCCTTTCGCGCCCGCCACTGTTCTCTAAATGCCTCAACCATATGGGACGGCAATAATTCTCTGTATTCCAGGCCAATATTATGCACTTCCATAAACTCGTAAATATCTTCTCTGATCGTTTCCATCCTGGACAATGCTTTTTTCACATCAAGGGTTGATACCACTGTCTGGATGAGATCCACAGAAAATATAATGCAGAAAAGGACTCCGCCAATCTGACCTGTCCGTCTCGGCATCTTGTCAATAAGCATCAGTACCGCAGGATGAAGAATTTC
>DBGCEW010000205.1:0-8609 GCA_048357495.1 Frisingicoccus sp. | reverse complement strand
GTACGTGTTGCCAATGCATCCAGTCTTCTCGGCATGGAAGTTTACGGCTACGATCCGTATATTTCTGTAGATGCGGCATGGAGTCTCTCCAGAGATGTTAAACATATCAGCAATCTGGATGATATTTATGCGAACTGTGATTACATTTCTATACATGTACCGTTAATGGACAATACACGTAAAATGATCAATGCAGATGCTATAGCAAAAATGAAAGATCAGGTGATCATCCTTAATTTTGCAAGAGATCTGCTGGTGGATGATGATGCGATGGAAGCAGCGCTGGCTTCCGGTAAAGTCCGCCGTTACGTGACCGACTTCCCGAATGCAAAAACAGCTCAGATGCAGGGCGTTATTGCGATTCCGCATCTTGGCGCTTCCACGGAAGAATCCGAAGATAACTGTGCGGTTATGGCGGCTAAGGAAGTTCGGGACTTTGTTGAAAACGGAAATATTAAAAATTCCGTAAACTATCCGGCGTGTGACATGGGTATTTGCAAATCCGAGGGCCGGGTTGTTATCTGTCATAAAAATATTCCGAATATTCTGAGTCAGTTAACAAGTGTCTGCGCTGCAGAAGGCATTAATATTGATGATATGACCAATAAGAGCAAAGCGGCATGGGCGTATACGATGATGGATACCAATGCAAGTGCTTCCGATGACATTCTGAAAGCGCTGGCGGCGGTTGAAGGCGTTGTTAAAGTAAGAAAAATCAAATAATAACCGGTATTTACCGATATCCTGAAAAAGGCTGATATCCCACGGATAATGTGAGATATCAGCCTTTTTCTATCGACTATTCGGAACCTCTTTCGTTCCAGAGGGTAAAGCCAAGGATCATAGCACCGCCGATAAACTGGGACGGACTTAAGGGCTCTTTGAGAAAAACAACGGAAATAAGGACAGCAACGAGGGGGTCGATGTAACTTAGGATCGAAACTTCCTGGCCCTTTAATTCACTTAAGGATGAAAAGTAGATACAGTAGGTGATTCCGGTGTGGATCAGGCCCACAATGAAAAGACAGATCCAGCCGGAGAAATCCAGGGAGGTAAGGTGAAAGCCTCCGGTGCAGAGGACATAGGGTGTCAGAACAATAACGGCGGCAATAAACTGGAGCAGTGTCCGGTACAGACCGGAAACTGCAGAGATAAACTTATTCAGGATAATAACGGCAGCATAAAAACCGGCAGCACCCAGTCCGAAAAGAATGCCGGTCAGATTTGAAGAACCGTCAGAAACATTCCGGATATCGATGATCAGAACCAGGCCGATGGTGGACATGATGAAACAAATCAGCTGTTTTTTTGTCAGTTTTTCATGAAAAAGCAGTGGAGATACAATGGTTACGATAACCGGAGCAAAATAGTAGCTTAAGGTAGCGGCAGACACACTGGTATAGGTGTAGGCCTGAAAAAGAAGAATCCAGTTAACGCCCATGGCGGCTCCGGAAAGAAGCAGCAGCGGCAGTGCCGTCCGGATGTTGATGGGGGAAAATTTCTGACCACTGGCCGGAAGATAGATGCCGACAAGGACAGCGGCCAGTATGGCCCGGTACAGGGCAAGCTCGCCGGAACTGACAGAAATATGGCGGGTAAATAGGGCCAGGGTGCCAAAAATCACCATGGACAGAATAAATTTTATACGTGCTTTTGATGCAGGATTCATAATTATCATCTCCAAAGATCAATAATTGTCAAAAAATATCGAAAGAGTTTATAAAGAATTTATCATATTTTGAGGAATCGGGCAAATAGTTTCTTCAGATGGGGCAAATGGCAAAATAGACGTAGAAACTGGAATATAAAAATGGTATAATAATGATAATTTATTAGACTTGCACAAAATGTAGCAGGAGGGGTTCATATGGAAGACAAATTATTTGGATATATGCAGTGGCCTGAAATCGAAGCGGTGATTTATTCTGAACATGACCGTCCAAAACAGATCTTGGGACCGCATAAAGTTTCGGAGGGAATTCTTATACAGGCCTATTTTCCGGGGGCAAAGGGCTGTGAGGTTCTTCGGAAAGATGGGGAAGCGACGGCGATGAAAGAAGTGGATACCGGATATTTTGGGGTGATTATACCGGAGGGGGAGATATCGGATTACAGGTATCAGGTGACCTATGAGGACGGAAGTGTTGTGAAATTCAGAGATGCCTATGCTTTTCCGGTGACGGTTCCGGAGGAAGATATTAAAAAATTTCAGGCCGGGATTCACTATGAAGTTTATAAAGTGCTTGGAGCGCATCCAATGCGTATTCACGGTATTAAAGGTGTGCGTTTTGCTGTATGGGCGCCGGATGCCATGCGTGTCAGCGTGGTCGGCGATTTTAATCATTGGGACGGACGGCGTCACCCGATGCAGCGCCGGGATGGGGGAATCCATGAACTCTTTATTCCGGATTTGAAAGAAGGAGAGCTTTATAAATATGAAATTAAATTAAAAGGGGATACGGTTGTCTTGAAATCCGACCCTTACGGAACATTGATGCAGATGCGTCCGGACAATGCGTCTGTTATTTATAATATTCATCGGAAACACCATTGGCAGGATGAAGCATGGATGAGCCGGCGAAAAAAAGAAATGCGTAAAGAGAAGCCGGAGTTTATTTATGAACTTCATCTGGGCGGTTTTATGCGTCCTGACGGGATTACCGAAACCGATGAAGATGGCAATGAAAGGATTGTTGAGGGCCCCGGATTTTATAATTACCGGGAATTGGCCCATAAAGTAGCGGATTATGTGAAGGATATGGGGTATACCCATGTTGAACTGATGCCGGTGATGGAGCATCCTCTGGATGAATCCTGGGGCTATCAGGTGACGGGATACTATGCACCGACCTCCCGTTACGGAACGCCGGAAGATTTTATGTATTTTGTGGATTATCTGCATCAGAAGGATATCGGTGTTATTCTGGACTGGGTTCCGGCCCATTTTCCAAAGGACTTAAACGGTCTTGCCCGATTTGACGGAGCGCCCCTTTATGAGCATCCGGACCCACGCCGTGGGGAACATCCGCACTGGGGAACCCTGATTTTTGATTATGGACGGAAAGAAGTGAGTAACTTTCTGATTGCCAATGCCATGTACTGGGTGGAACAGTATCATATTGACGGTCTTCGTATGGATGCGGTGGCATCTATGCTTTATCTGGATTACGGACGGCAGGACGGCGAATGGCTGCCGAATATGTATGGCGGCAAGGAGCATCTGGAAGCTATTGAATTTTTAAAACATCTGAATTCTATGATGAAAAAACGAAATCCGGATGTGCAGATGATCGCCGAAGAATCAACGGCTTGGCCGATGGTGACCGGAACTGTCGAAAACGATGGTCTTGGGTTCGATTTAAAATGGAATATGGGTTGGATGAACGATTTTCTCGGCTATATGTCTCTGGATCCGCTTTTCAGAAAAGGAGCTTATGGGCAGCTTTTATTCAGCATGATTTATGCCTACAGTGAAAAATTTATTCTTGTTTTATCTCATGATGAGGTTGTTCATGGCAAAGGGTCCATGATTCAGAAAATGCCGGGAGAAAATCCGGACAAGTTTTCAAATCTGAGACTGGCCTATGGTTTTATGGTATGCCATCCTGGAAAGAAACTTCTTTTTATGGGGCAGGATTATGCTCAGTTTACAGAATTTAATGAAGGAAAAAGCCTGGAATGGTTTATGCTGGATTTTGATCTTCATAAGAAAATGCAGAGCTATATGAAAGAACTGATTCATCTCTATAAAGAATATCCGGCTTTATATGCTCTGGACGATGAACCAGAAGGGTTTACCTGGATCAATAATATTTCGGCCGATGAAAGTATTGTGGTATTCACACGAAATACGGAGAAAAAAGATGAAACGCTGCTGATTGTCTGCAACTTTACACCGGTGGTACGGAAAAACTATAAAATTGGTGTGCCTTTCCGGGGCAAATATAAAGAAATTTTTAATAGTGACCATGAAAAATTTGGCGGTTCAGGCAATGTCAATCCAAGACTGAAACAGTCAAAGGATGAAGAATGTGATGGAAAAGATGATTCCGTGAAAATCACAGTGCCTCCGCTGGGAATCAGTATTTTTAAATGTACGCCGCTGGCTCCGGCACGAAAAAAGCCGACAAAAAAACACCGGTAAACCAAATGGAAACCGGCCGGTCATTGGATGGATAGGAAAGATAAATGAACATTTTTAAAAATTTTTTGGGAGTTCTTTTATTGGTTATAGGGACTCTGCATATACCGAAAAATTATGATCATTATGACAGCCTTCTTGATGCGCTGAGATGCCTGCATCGGTCTTATGAGTAGCGGTTTGTGTAATATTTAAAGAAATCCCCCTGATCTGCCGGGTTTTGATATGTACCCAACAGATAAGGGGGATTATTTTTATGTCCAGTGGAATTTATACCCAAAGATAGTCGGTGTAGACCGGCTGAAGTCCCCGGTCTAAGATGGCCCGATGTACATCTCTGACACTTCGCGGATCTGAAATTTCAAATTGTTCATCTCCCTTGGCATCTTCATCGTGGCCACCGACACCGACACTGACACCGGCGGATATTTTAGTAGCCGCCATGCCGATGACATGATCCCGGAATCCGGCCCGTTCCCGGGTCGAAATGGTAATGCCTGCGAAGGGCATAAACAGACGGTAGGCCAGCATGACCTGAAGAAGCTGGGGTTCATGGACATCATTTGGATTGTTGTCCGCATTATTGACGTAAGGACGGAGTCTCGGCGTTGAAAAAGAAATTTCTGCATGAGGGTATTTCTGCTGAATATAGTAGGCATGCATACCGGAGGCAAAAGCGTCTTTGCGGAAATCATCAAGACCTAAAAGGGCGCCGAAGGAAACGCCGCGCATACCGCCCATCAATGCACGCTCCTGGGCATTGAAGCGGTATGGGTAAACACGCTTTGGGCCGCTCAGGTGCATCTGTTCATAGGTATCGGTATTATAAGTTTCCTGGTATACACTGACAAAATCCGCACCACATTCATGAAGGTAGCGATATTCATCGGAATTTAACGGATAAATTTCGATACCGATGGTTGAAAAATATTTTCGGGCGATTTTGAGCGCTTCTCCAATATATGTCACATCCGACATATTCCGGGATTCGCCGGTCAGAATAAGAATCTCCTTCAGGCCGCTTTTTGCAATAACAGCCATTTCGTGGTCGATTTCTTCATAGGTCAGTTTGGCACGGTGAATCCGGTTCCGGCAGTTAAATCCGCAGTAAACGCAGTGGTTTTCGCAATAATTGGCGATATAAAGGGGCGTAAACAGACAGACAGAATTACCGAAATGCTTCCGGGTTTCCCAGGTGGCTTTACGGGCCATTTCTTCAAGAAATGGCAGGGCGGCCGGAGAGAGGAGGGCAGCGAAGTCCTCTGGTGAAAGAACATCCTTGTTTAATGCGGCTTTTACATCGCCATCGGTGTAGCGGTGATAATCATAGCCGGCGATGATGCTTAATACTTTATCCATAATATCGGAATCAATGGCTTCCATGGTATCCAGATATTTCATAGGGTCTGTTGCAGCAGTTTTCATGATAGCCCCTCCTAATTCTCAAGAAATCCGGTCAGTGGACTGGAAGCTTCGCCCCGGTAGTCAAGGACGCGGCCGGGTTTTGAAAGATAGGCGAGACGTCCGGCCTCGATGGCGAGTCTGAAGGCTTTTGCCATGGCGGCAACATTACCGGCAGTAGCGATGGCTGTGTTTGCCATAACCGCATCTACCCCCATTTCCATAGCTTCACAGGCCTGTGACGGCCGGCCGATACCTGCGTCTACGATGATCGGAAGATCGATTTCTTCAACGATCATTTTCACGAAGTCACGGGTACACAGACCCTTATTGCTGCCGATCGGTGCGCCGAGGGGCATAATGGCAGCGGCGCCGGCGTCCTTTAAAGCCCGGGCAGCAACTAAGTCCGGCATCATATAAGGCATAACGATAAAGCCTTCTCTGGCGAGAATTTCGGTGGCTTTAATGGTTTCGTAGTTATCAGGCATCAGGTATTTGGATTCATGAACAACTTCGATTTTTACAAAATCACCGCAGCCAAGTTCCCGGGAGAGACGGGCGATGCGCACCGCTTCTTCGGCTGTCCGGGCGCCGGAGGTGTTTGGAAGGAGGGTAATTCCTTCCGGCATGTAATCCAGAATGTTTTCACGGCCTCCCGCGTTGGCACGGCGCAGCGCCAGGGTTGCCATTTCCACACCGCCGTTTTCAATGACGGCTTTTGTCATTTCCAGGGAAAATTTTCCCGAACCTAAAATGAAACGGGAGTTAAATTCGTGTCCTCCGATAATTAATGGGTCTTTCATAATAATATATTCCTCCTAAAATCATTAAACTTCTTCGATGCCAAGTAAGAGCCTGAGAGCCATATTGGCTTCGTGGGCGGCGCAGATCTGTACCCGGGGAGCCATGAGGGAATCGCCGGCTTCTATTCCGGAAATCTGGTCGCCGCAGAGATAGAGACGGCGGAAAAACCGCTGTGTCCGGATTGTGTTGGAACTGGCGTATCCGGCCATACCGGAGCCGGAGATAAGCGTCATTTCCGGGTAGCTGGTAAGCAGACTGTTGATGAGCTCTGCCTTATTTTCTGCCTTATCAAAGGCTTCACAGACAAGGTCACAGCCGGAAAAAATATCCGGTGCGTTTTCCGGGGTGATGTATGTATCCCGTGTATCCAGACGGATAAAGGGGTTGGCCTGTAAAATCTGGGCTTTAATGGCATCTGTTTTTTTCATTCCCAGATGGGAAACCATGTAATGCTGGCGGTTTAGATTGCTGGGATCCACTTTGTCAAAATCGACCAGGATCAGATGTCCGATGCCACTGCGGGCCAGCATCATGGCGATGTTTGAGCCAAGGCCGCCGAGACCTGCAATTCCTACACAGGCTTTGGAAAGCTTCTCAAAAACTTCCGGGCCGTGACGTTCGATGAGGGTATCATCGTATTCTTTTTTTGTCATATCAGCCGCCTCCGACAAAATGAACAATTTCCAAAGTATCTGCCTCTGAAAGCATCACTGAAGCATAGGAAAGCTTTGGGACGATTTCACCGTTGCGTTCAACAGCAACACGGCCCTGAATATAACCGGAAGTCTCAAGAAAATCTTTTAAAGAAACCGGGGCAGAGAGTGTGATTGATTCACCATTTACTTTCATAAAATAAGTCGCTCCTTTCTGAAAAATGCCTGGATTTTTTCATATAAACGCACAAAAAGGGATACACCCGCGGTGGTGTACCCCTTTTATAAAGCGCCGTCACTTAATAAACTTAACAAATCTGTATTAAATTTAACTTACATATTCCAAAATATCACAATGGCAGGTTTGTGTCAAGATATACCTTTTCCATGGCAATGACATCCTTCATGGCATCGGTACCCGGGCCGCCGATGGTATTTCGGAGGTTGACACAGGTTTCGAGGGAAATGGCATCATAGATATCTGCTTCAAATACCGGGCTGATGGCCTTGTATTCTTCCAGGATCATGTCATCCAGAGATTTATTGTGTTCAATACCATAAAGAACGAGCTGGCCGATGATACCGTGGGCATCCCGGAAAGGAACGCCGTGTTTTACAAGATAATCGGCAGCGTCGGTAGCGTTTGTGAATCCGCCCAAAGCACTTTTGGCCATGGCTGTTTTGTTGACTTTCATTGTTTTGATCATGCCGGTGAAAAGTTTGATACAGCCCTTGGTTGTATCGATGGCATCGAAGGTCAGTTCCTTGTCTTCCTGCATATCTTTATTGTAAGCCAGAGGAAGTCCTTTCATCGTGGTGAGAATGGACATCAGAGCCCCGTAAACACGGCCGGTTTTTCCGCGGACGAGTTCAGCGATATCCGGATTTTTTTTCTGAGGCATAATGCTGCTTCCGGTGGAATAGGCATCATCCAGTTCGATGAACTGATACTCATTGGTATTCCAGATAATGATTTCTTCGGAAAAACGGCTCAAATGCATCATGACCGTGGAGAGGGCACTGAGCAGCTCGATAATATAATCTCTGTCAGAAACCGAATCCATGCTGTTTAAAGTCGGGCCGTCAAAGCCGAGGAGTTCGGCCGTATAAGCCCGGTCCAGAGGATAGGTGGTTCCGGCGAGAGCGCCGGCGCCCAGAGGACAGGTATTCATCCGGCGGCAGATGTCCGCCAGACGGCTGCGGTCGCGTTTAAACATTTCAAAGTAGGCTCCGAAATGGTGAGCCAGTGTCAGAGGCTGAGCCTTCTGCAGATGGGTAAAGCCTGGCATAAATGTTTCGGTATGGGCTTCCATAATGGTCAGGATTGCTTCAAGAAGGTCTCTTAAAAGCGCATCACATTCTTTGATTTCGTCCCGTGTGTATAATTTCATATCCAGAGCGACCTGATCGTTGCGGCTTCTTCCGGTATGGAGTTTTTTTCCGGTTTCTCCGGTGCGTTCAATGAGCATGGCTTCAACAAAGCTGTGAATATCCTCATAAGTTCCGGTGATTTCAAGTTTTCCTTCGGAAATTTCGTTTTTGATATCTGTCAGAGCGGAAATAATGGTATCCCGTTCGGCATCTGTTAAAATTCCCTGTTTTGCAAGCAT
>DBGCEW010000204.1:0-3215 GCA_048357495.1 Frisingicoccus sp. | reverse complement strand
AGAGTATTACTGTCAATGCTCCGGTACATATCGGAGATATCATTCTTGAAGATGTCGCAGGTACAGGTGTGGCCATCGTTGCAACAAAAAACGTAGAAACATTCAAATAGTAAAAATTTAGGGGGATAAGTTATGGAAATACTCATAGAAATGAATGAATATCTCCATACATTTAATGTTCCTGTCATTGTTATCCGTCTGCTTCTGGCAACATTGTGCGGCGGCATTATCGGCTTTTGCCGGAGTGTTAAGAGGCGGGGGGCCGGATTTAAGACCCATATACTTGTATGTCTTGGCGCGGCCCTGATTATGCTGACAGGACAGTACATATTTGAAAATGTATCAGGAGGTACAGGGGATGTGGCCCGTATGGCAGCTCAGGTTGTCAGCGGTGTGGGTTTCCTGGGGGCCGGAACCATTATGGTTACCGGACATAATCAAATTAAAGGTCTGACAACGGCAGCAGGACTCTGGGCCTGTTCCGGTATCGGACTGGCTGTGGGCATTGGCTTTTATTCCGGCGGCATTATCAGCACGCTGATCGTTTTTCTTGTTTATAATTATATGCAGAAAATCGATGATATTGCCTATGAACATTCCAGAGTTTATGATCTGTATGTGGAATTTGAATCCAGAAAATATATCACGCCGTTTATGTCTGCCATGAAGGAAATGGGGTTTAAATTTTTAAGTCTGGAGCTGAGCAAATCTAAAAAGAATAAAGAAGAAATTGTGAATGCGACGATGTCGATTGAAATCAGCATTAAATCCAGAGGAATTGATGTCCAGAAATTTATTGAAGGACTGGAAGGGGTCAATTCGGTGGAGGAAATCTGATCCTCCTTTGAAAAGAAGGGGTTCCCGGAGCAGAAGGGTATGCTGCTCCGGGTTATTTTTGGCTTAGTGGGAAAACGGCCTTTTTTTGTTGGACGTCTTGACTTTTCCGGGATTTTCCCATAAAATAATATAGAATATTTGAAAATGTAGGGATAAAGAGGAGTAGGGACATAACCTTTACAGAGACGATGGTTCAGCGGCTGGAAGGCCATCGAAAGCAGTGGGTTCCGAAGGTAGCTTTTGAACAGGGCAGATGAAATTTCCGGTCGAGAGGGCGGGGATGTGTAGTGTGTCACGGGTTGCTCCGTTAAAGGCTGATGAGATGTATAGGAATCAAAAAGGGATTCATATATAATTAAGGTGGTACCGCGAGCTTTCGTCCTTATGGGGACGGGAGCTTTTTTAAATTTAAGGAGGAAATTAAGATGCAGTTGGAAAAAACCTATAACCCATCGGCCATTGAAGATAAGTTATATCAGAAATGGCTGGATCATAAATACTTCCATGCAGAAGTAGACCGCAGTAAAAAACCATTTACGATTGTGATTCCGCCGCCAAATATTACCGGACAGCTTCACATGGGCCATGCTCTGGATAATACGATGCAGGATATTTTAATCCGTTCGAAGCGGATGCAGGGCTACAATGCTCTCTGGCAGCCGGGGACAGACCATGCAAGTATTGCGACAGAGGTTAAGATTCTTGAAAAGCTGAAAGAAGAAGGTATTTCCAAAAAGGATCTGGGCCGGGAAGCATTTCTTGAAAGAGCCTGGGACTGGAAGAAAGAGTACGGCGGACGTATTATTAGCCAGTTAAAGAAGCTCGGTTCATCCTGTGACTGGGACAGAGAACGTTTCACTATGGATGAAGGCTGTAATAAAGCCGTTGAAGAAGTTTTTGTGCGTCTTCATGAGAAAGGGCTGATTTACAAAGGGGCACGGATTATCAACTGGTGTCCGGTATGTAAAACAAGTATTTCCGATGCCGAGGTTGAATATGAAGATCAGGCAGGCCACTTCTGGCATATTAACTATCCGGTGGCCGGTTCCGATGAAGTGGTTGAAATCGCTACTACCCGTCCGGAAACCATGCTTGGCGATACGGCCGTAGCCGTACATCCGGAAGATGAGCGTTACAAACATCTGATTGGAAAGAAGGTTATACTGCCGATCGTTAATAAAGAGATTCCGGTAGTAGCGGATGAATATGTGGACAAAGAATTCGGTACCGGAGTTGTTAAAATTACACCGGCCCATGACCCGAATGACTTTGAAGTCGGAAAACGCCACAATTTAGAGCAGATCAATATTATGAACGATGATGCGACGATTAACGAAAAGGGTGGAAAATACGCAGGTATGGACCGTTACGAAGCCCGTAAAGCCATCGTTGAAGAGCTTGACCGTCTCGGATATCTGGTTCGCATCGAAGACTACAGCCACAATGTGGGTACCCATGACCGCTGTAAGACAACGGTAGAGCCATTGATTAAACAGCAGTGGTTTGTAAAGATGGAGGAGCTGGCAAAACCGGCCATTGAAGCGCTGAAAAATAATGATTTAAAATTTGTTCCGGAACGTTTTGATAAAACTTATATGCACTGGCTGGAAAATATCCGTGACTGGTGTATTTCCAGACAGCTCTGGTGGGGACACCGGATTCCGGCGTATTACTGTGAAGACTGTGGTGAAATTATGGTCGCACGGAAAGCCGACGCACCGGTCAAATGTTCCAAGTGCGGAAGCACCCATGTGGTACAGGACGAAGATACACTGGATACCTGGTTCAGTTCGGCGTTATGGCCTTTCTCCACACTGGGATGGCCGGATAAAACTGAAGATTTAGATTACTTCTATCCGACAAATGTTCTCGTTACCGGATACGATATTATTTTCTTCTGGGTAATCCGTATGGTATTTTCTGGTCTGGAGCATATGGGCGAAGTACCATTTGATACTGTATTGATTCACGGTCTTGTGCGTGATTCCCAGGGACGTAAGATGAGTAAATCCCTCGGAAACGGTATTGACCCTCTGGAAGTGATCGATAAATACGGCGCTGACGCCCTGCGTTTCACATTGATTACAGGAAATGCGCCTGGAAACGATATGCGTTTCTACTGGGAACGTGTGGAAGCCAGCCGTAACTTTGCCAATAAAGTATGGAATGCTTCCCGGTTTATGCTCATGAACTTTGAACAGGCGGAAGAAGCAGGCATCTCCATCGATAATGTGACGCTGGATGATTTGACGCCGGCGGATAAATGGATTCTGTCCAAGGCTAATACACTGGCAAAAGATGTAACGGCCAATATGGATAAATATGAACTCGGTATTGCGGTTCAGAAGCTCTATGACTTCATCTGGGAAGAATTCTGT
>DBGCEW010000203.1:0-3851 GCA_048357495.1 Frisingicoccus sp. | reverse complement strand
AAGCACCGGCGTATCCTTTGTCATCTTTTTTACAAGCTCAATCTCGGAAAGCTTCAAGGACAACGCCGCCGTCCTCTGCTGTCCCTGGGATCCGAATTTACGGATATCCACGCCGTCTGCCAGGAATGAAAAATCATCCCGGTGCGGACCCGTTGATGTCATCTTCAGACGAATATCCCGCTCCTGGTTACGGTGCAGTGCCTCTGCAAAATTCTCGCTCGTCACATCCGGTTCATACACAACCTTTAAATGCTCCCTGCCTCCGGAAAGACGGCTGTGAATCTCTCCGATGATGTCGTTTAGCTGCTCCGTAAAGGTGATCCTTCTCTCGATCACCTGGCTGCCAAATGCCGCCATCTGGTCATCCCAGACCGACAGCGTATCCCGCAGGGACGGATTCTGGTAAATATCCTTTAACAGCCGGTTGCGCTGGTTCACAATCCGGTTGTAATGGTTTAAGTTGTACAGATATCCTGCATCCAGCTGACACAGTTCCATGTCCACGAAATGTCTGCGCTCTGCCGGACCGTTCTTGATAATGGACAGATCTTCCGGGGAAAAAAATACCACGTTCATAATGCCCAGAAGCTCCGCCGCTTTTTTGATGCGGGTCCCGTCAATCGCAATGCCCTTGGATTTGTTTTTCCGAAGGTGCATGTCGATGCGGATTTCGTCTTCTTTTTTCTCGAGATAGGCACGGATATGTGCCTCCTCCTCGTTGAAATTTACGATATCCTTATCCTTTGCGCCTTTATGGGACTTGGTTGTCGCACACAGATAAATTGCCTCTAAGATATTGGTTTTTCCCTGTGCGTTATCGCCGTATAAAATATTCGTCCCTCGGTCGAAGGAAAGGTTTAACAGGCTGTAATTCCGAAAATTGGATAATTCCAGCGATTTAATAACCATAGTTCCTCTTTCTGTCAGATCGGTGTATGGAAATTCACTCGATCTTTAAGGTCTGTCCGTCATATTCTACCACGTCTCCGGGCACCAGCTTTTTACCGCGTGCGGTTTCTACCTGTCCGTTTACTTTGACAAGCCCGTCTTGTACAGCGAATTTGGCGTCGACGCCGGACTCCACAAAGCCCGCTGCCTTTAAAGCCTGTCCAAGCTTGATAAATTCATCTCTGATCCGATAGGTCTGCATGAATCGTTCCTTCTTTCCTGCGCCATTTTCCGGCGCTTTTGCAGTTAAACAGTTGTAAAGTTAACAGGGAGAATCAGGTAAATGTAGCTGTTCTCCTCATTGCGGATAAAGCAGGGAGCCTTTGGATTAACCAGATAAATCGTGATCTGTTCATCGTCAATGACTCTCAACGCATCAATCAAAAATCTCGGGTTGAAACCGATCATCAGATCCTTTCCGCTCTTTTCGATATCGATCTGCTCGTCCATGCTGCCGATGGCAGAGTTGATTTTTAACTCCATCAGACCGTCTGTAATGTTAATAATGATCGGCTTTTTGTCGCCTTCCTTTACGAGCAGAGTCGCACGGTCGATACAGCTTAATAATTCACGCTTGTTGATTGTCACCTTTGTTTCATAATCGCTGGAAAGCATCTGGTCAATGCGGAAATATTCGCCTTCAATCAGTCTGGATACAACGGTTGTCTGATCAAATTCAAACACAACCTGATTGTCGGTAAAGAACAGGGATACATCTTTTTCTGTTTCACCGGAAAGAATCTTGCTGACTTCATTCAGGGTCTTACCCGGGATAACAACTTTCTGGGGTTCATAGGTATCCTTCAGCTGAATTTTCCGGATAGAAATGCGATGTCCGTCGAGGGAAACCACCTTCAGCTCATCGCCGTTAATTTCAAACAGTTCGCCGGTCATCAGACGATTGTTATCGTTGTCAGCGATCGAGAAAATCGTCTGGCGGATAACTTCTTTCAATGTGAACTGAGAAACGACAATGCTGTTGTTGCGCTCTATTTCCGGCAGGTAAGCGAAATCATCGCCGCATTTTCCGGCAATGTTGAATTTCGCTTTTTCACAAGTTATCAGAGTTTGATAGCTATTGTCAGATAGTATCGTAATATCGTTATCTGGTAATTTTCTGACAATTTCAAGAAAAATCTTTGCGTCCAGCGCAATAACGCCAGGTTCTTCAATCGTGCCTTCTACAATGGTCTCAATGCCGAGTTCCATATCGTTGGCAGTCAGTTTGATACATCCCTGGGTACAGTCAACTAAAATGCATTCGAGGATTGTCATAGTTGTTTTGGCAGGAACTGCTTTGGAAACAACCTGAAGTCCGTTTAATAGCTCTGATTTCGGACAGATAAATTTCATATGTGAAAAACTCCCTTCTTTTAACTGTGTGTTCTGTGACTTATCCACATCCACTGGGTTTTTCAAAGACACCCGGCGTGCGATGACCTGCAGGAGCGCAAACAAAGATATAAATAATTAAATTCGTAATCTTTCTTAATAGGCGTTGTTGAAATGTGGATAAGTATCACAAGCCCTGTAAAATAGCGGAAAACAGGAAACGGTTATCCTGTGTACAACCTTAGGATAAGTCGGGGATTACGATCAGGTTATACACAGATCTTCTTTTTGATCGTTTCAACCTTGCTGGCCAATTCGTCGTTATTTTTTAACTCATCCTCAATTTTATTCACACCGTGGATAATTGTAGTGTGGTCTTTTTTGCCGAGCAGTTTGCCAATATTGACATAGGAAGTATCCGTCAGCTTCCTGCACAGATACATGACAACCTGACGCGGCTGAACGAATTCGGAGTTCCGTTTTTTGGAAGTAATATCTTCCGGACTAACGCCGAAGTGTTCCGCAACGACTTCTATAATCAGTTCCGGTGTGATTTCCTTTGGTTTGTCAGGATTTATAATGTCTTTTAAGGCGTCTTCTGCCAGTTCCATTGTAATTTCACTCTGGTTCTCAATCTTGGATTTGGCAATAATTCTATTAAAAGCGCCCTCCAGTTCCCGGATGTTGGACTTAATATTGGTAGCAATGTATTTAAAAATCTCATCATCGACGGGTTTATTACATGCCTCGGCGTTTTTGCGCAGGATCGCCATTCGGGTTTCATAGTCAGGTGGCTGGATGTCCGCAATCAGGCCCCAGTCGAAACGGGAACGGAAACGTTCTTCCAGGGTTTCCATTTCTTTTGGCGGCTTATCAGAGGACAGTACGATCTGTTTGCCTGCGGAATGCAGCACGTTAAAGGTGTGGAAAAATTCTTCCTGTGTACTTTCTTTTCCTATAATAAACTGAATATCGTCGATCATCAGAACATCTACGGTCCGGTATTTTTCGCGCAGCTTTGTCATGGCGGTCGCGTTACCGCTTCGGATGGATTCGATTACTTCGTTGGTAAAGGATTCCGAAGTGACATAAAGAACCTTCATATTCGGATTCTGCTCCAGGATGAAGTGACCGATGGAATGCATCAGATGCGTCTTTCCCAGACCGGCACCGCCGTAGATAAACAGCGGATTGTAGGCATTTCCGGGAGATTCCGCAACTGCGAGACAGGCGGAATGAGCGAATTTGTTGTTATTGCCGACAATGAAGGTGTCGAACTTGTACTTGGGGTTTAAATTCGCCTGTTCGTAATTGATGTTATTTATATTAGAAGAGGGAGACTTTAAATCGGTATCCGTATCGGCGGCCTTCTCTTTTTCGAGGATGAATGAAATATCGTAATCATGATCCATCATCTCGGAAATGGTTACCTTAAAATAATTGCTGTACTTGTTGGAGATGTAGTTGAGGGCATGAGCCTGTCCGGTCGGAATCTGGATGTAGACAGTATCATCCTTTACATCATAAAACTGCAGGGGTTCAATCCAGGTATTATAGGAAATGTTGGTAAG
>DBGCEW010000202.1:0-3339 GCA_048357495.1 Frisingicoccus sp. | reverse complement strand
CGATATTTAATTCCGTCACACCGGAGGCTGCCAGCATCCGGGCATCCTCCAGAACATATTCCATCGGTACACTTCGGTAATTTCCCCGGAGCTTCGGTATAATACAGTAGGTGCAATGTTTGTCACAGCCCTCACCGATCTTCAGATAACTTGAATAGCCTCCGGTCGTCATCACCCGTTTTGTCTTTATCAAAGGCAGACGGTCAATGGATTCAAAGGCTCTGACCCGCTCACCCTGAAGACTCCGGTCAATAACATCGCACACCTTGTCATAGGCTGTTGTCCCAATTACCCCATCCACTTCCGGAAGTTCATCAAGAATCTCTTCCCTGTATTTTTCCGCCAGACATCCGGCAACAATGAGAAGGCGGCAGACTCCCGTCTTTTTCATATCTGCCATTTCAAGGATTGTTTCTATACTCTCCTCCCGGGCATCATGAATAAAGCTGCAGGTGTTGACAACGATAACCTCCGCCTGTCTTTCATCATTGGTAATCTCATGTCCCCGTTCCCGGAGAAGCCCGAGCATGACTTCCGAATCCACCAGATTTTTATCACAGCCTAATGAAACAAATAATATTTTCATTGTTAAATCTCCATTTCAGCCGCCTGTACACAATTGTACATAAGCATGGCAATTGTCATCGGACCTACGCCTCCTGGCACCGGTGTGATCGCTGATACGTGTTCAAAGACATCTTCATAATCCACATCACCGCAAAGTTTGTTATTTTCATTCCGGTGAATGCCCACATCGATAACCACAGCACCTTCTTTCACATATTCATGATTGAAAAACTTCGGCTTTCCAATGGCAGCCACAAGAATATCCGCACGTCTGCAGACCTCTTTTAAATCTTTTGTATGGGAATGACAGACAGTCACTGTACCATTTTCACGGAGTAAAAGGAGGGCCATCGGTTTCCCTACGATATTGCTTCGACCCACAACAACACATTCCTTACCGTCAATCTCAATGCCGCTGCGTTTTAAAAGCTGTATAATGCCCGCCGGCGTACAGGAAACGAAGCCTCTCTGGCCGATGCTCAGGGCACCGACACTCTGAGGATGAAAACCGTCAACATCTTTCGCCGGTGCAATCGCCCGAATCACCCGGTCCTCATCAATATGCTTTGGCAACGGAAGCTGAACAAGAATGCCATGAACATCACGGCTCTGATTCAGCTCTTCTACCAGACGAAGCAGTTCTTCTTCCGTCGTATCCTCCGGAAGCTCATAAGCCAGCGAACGAATCCCGATATAGGCACAGGATTTCTTTTTATTGCCGACATAAACCGTGGATGCCGGATCATTGCCTACCTGAATGACCGCCAGAGTGATTTCTTTTCCCTCTGCTTTCAGGGCAGCTACTTTCTCTTTCAATTCATCCTTAATCTCTGCGGAAATCTTCTTTCCATCAATAATCTGAGTCATCTTCTGTCTCCCTCCTGATATCAGAATAATCCAACAATATTTCCTTCTTCATCCACATCAATGGCTTCAGCAGCCGGTACCTTTGGAAGTCCTGGCATGGTCATAATCGTTCCTGTAATAGCGACCACAAATCCTGCGCCTGCACTGACATAGACTTCGCGGATATTTACTGTAAAGCCTGTCGGACGTCCCAGCTTTTTGGCATCATCAGACAGTGAATACTGATTCTTTGCCATACATACCGGAAGATTTCCCATACCCAGTCCTTCAATTTTTGCCAGGGCCTTGTCTGCCGCTGCTGTATAAGTAACCCCGTCAGCGCCATAAATTTCTTTGGCGATGGTTTCAATCTTTTCCTTTAATGTAACGCTGTCCGGATAGAGAACTTTAAAATCGCTTTTCTTGTTTTCAATTGTATCAATAACTTTATTGGCCAGTTCAACACCACCCTTGCCGCCTTTTTCCCAAACTTCAGATAAGGCGAATTCACAGCCTCTGGCCTCACAGAATTCTTTGATATAATTCAATTCCTCTTCTGTATCTGTAATATATTTATTTAAAGTAACAACAATAGGCACACCATACTTCTGAAGATTTTCAATATGCTTTTCAAGATTGACAATTCCCTTCTTTAATGCTTCGATATTTGGCTCCGCCAGGTCTTTCTTTGCTACACCGCCATTATATTTCATCGCTTTGACAGTGGATACGAGAACAACGGCAGATGGTGTAAATCCGGCTTTCCGGCACTTGATATCAAAGAACTTTTCAGCTCCCAGATCTGCACCAAAACCAGCTTCGGTAATGACATAATCGGCCAGTTTTAAAGCCATTTTTGTTGCCCGGACACTGTTGCAGCCATGGGCAATATTTGCAAAAGGACCGCCATGTACAATCGCCGGTGTATGTTCCAGTGTCTGAATCATGTTTGGTTTAATAGCCTCTTTCAGCAGAGCTGCCATAGAACCCACAGCCTTTAAATCCTTTGCAGTAACCGGTTCACCGTCATAATTATAAGCCACAATAATACGTCCAAGCATTTCTTTTAAATCTTTCAGATCATTTGCAAGACAAAGGACCGCCATAATCTCCGATGCTACAGAGATGACAAAATGATCTTCACGGACAACACCATCGGCCTTTGCGCCAAGTCCAACCACAATATTTCTTAAAGCACGGTCATTCATGTCCACACAGCGTTTCCATACAACCTGATTCGGGTCAATACGCAGAACATTTCCCTGATGGATATGATTGTCCAGCATCGCCGCCAGAAGATTATTCGCAGATGTAATCGCATGGAAATCTCCTGTGAAATGAAGGTTTAATTCTTCCATAGGAATAAGCTGTGCATAACCGCCGCCGGCAGCACCGCCCTTAACCCCAAAGCATGGTCCGAGAGAAGGCTCTCTTAAGGCAAGCACCGCTTTTTTATTTAAAACACCCATCGCTTCGCCGAGTCCGACACTGATCGTTGTCTTTCCTTCACCTGCCGGTGTCGGATTCACCGCCGTAACAAGTACAAGCTTGCCATCCGGTCTGTCTTTAATACGCTCCCAGAGATCATCTGAAAATTTCGCCTTATACTTTCCGTAAAGCTCCAATTCCTCTTCCTGAATATCAAGCTTTGCGGCAACATTTTTAATCAGTTCCATTTGTGTTTCCTGTGCAATCTGAATATCGGTTTTCATATCGTATTCTCCTCCTGCCTATAATGACTCTTCAATATAGTTTTCAAATTCCTCCGGGGACATTAACACCTTTCTTGGTTTTGTCCCTTCTTCCGGCCCAACAACCCCTGCCTCATAAAGCTGATCCATAATACGGGCAGCACGGTTAAAGCCAATTTTAAATACGCGTTGCAGCATCCCGATAGATGCTTTATCCTTGTCAATAATGAATTTC
>DBGCEW010000201.1:0-8409 GCA_048357495.1 Frisingicoccus sp. | reverse complement strand
TGGGAGTTGTTTCAGGTCGTTTCTACGGTGGATGCTTCCACATTCCAGTTATATATGAATAATATGCGTTCGTTGATGTCAGATATACTGACATGTACAGGCATGGCTATTTTCAACCGCTGTAATGAGGAAACAACAGATATCGCTTATCTGGTACGGAATGTCAAAGTTCTTAACAGCAAGGCAGAGCTTATTTTTGAAGCGGAAAATGGCGATATCCTCGATCCGGGAGAAGAGATTCTTCCATATGATGTGAATCAGGATGTGATTGAAATCACCGATGAGAATTATGGCATCTGGTATCTGGATGCCCTTGATCATGGAGATCGTTATGAAGGGAAACAGGTGATTATTAAAGGGATGGTGTTCCGTTCAAAGAACTTTGAAGAAGATTATTTTGTTCCGGGACGGATGGCCATGACCTGTTGTGCCGATGATATTACATTCCTTGGTTTTCTCTGTAAAAGCAAATTTGCTTCCCGCATGAAAAATAAACAGTGGGTACGTGTGACTGCGGAGGTACATCTGGAATACAAAGAAGAATATCATGGAATTGGTCCGGTGCTCTATGCGAAACGCATTGAAAAAGCCTATAAGCCGGAAGAAGACATGGTATATTTTAACTGAAATAAAGGATTATAAAGGATATGCGGAGGTATATATATGACCTTGTCGGAAGGAATTCCAGGAAAGGAATATGAAGTAATATCTGTTGATGTCAACGAAAAAGTCGGCCGGCGGCTGGAGGCTCTCGGGTTGATTCACGGAACGAAAACGGAAGTTTTAAATAGAAAAAGAAACGGGACGTTGATTTTTAAAGCCCGGGGAACGCGGCTTGCAGTAGGCAAAGAAATATCCAGAGGAATTCGGGTAAAGGAGGCGCCATCATGGAACAGCCGATAATTAATGTAGCCTTTGCGGGCAATCCAAACTGCGGGAAGACCACATTATTTAATGCCTATACGGGAGCCCGGCTGAAGGTGGCCAACTGGCCCGGGGTTACTGTGGAGAAAAAAGAAGGGGTTTTTAAATTCCATGAATTTCAGTACAAGCTGGTGGATCTTCCGGGAATTTACAGCCTGACCTGTTATTCTACAGAGGAAATTTTATCCCGTCAGTACCTTTTGGAAGATGAGGTGGATGTGGTTGTAGATGTGGCGGATGCTTCAAATCTTGAGCGCAATCTTTATCTCACCCTGCAATTGATCGAACTTGGCAAGCCGGTCGTTCTGGCCTTGAATATGATGGATATTGTCGAAGAACGGGGGATGGAGCTGGATATCCATCGTTTACCGGAGATGCTCGGTATTCCTGTGGTTCCGGTTTCGGCAAGAAAACGGACCGGGCTTGAAGTTTTGATGCATGCCGTTGCCCATCATCAGGGAAAGGCGAATAACGAAAGTCTTGAGCATCATCACGATATAAAATGTCAGAGCCGCCATAAACATAATCATCATAAAGAATTTGCCATGGTTTACAGTGACGATATCGAAGATAAGATTGATGATCTGGAAGCGCGGCTTTTAGATGCATATCCGGGAATTGTCAATCCGAGATGGCATGCGATTAAAATGCTTGAAAAGGATCCGGAGATTATGAAAAATTATCCGATCCGCACGGATGATATTGTAGACCGGAGTTATGAGCATGAAATTATTAATCAGAAATATGATTTTATTGAAGAAGTGATTGATGAAGTTCTGTTGAACCGGAGCGAGAAAGAGGCGGCCACAGAAAAAATTGACCACTGGCTGACCCATCCCATTTGGGGAATGCCGATTTTTTTTGGTATTATGGCCCTCGTATTTTTACTCACCTTTGCGGTAGGCGACTGGATTGCCGGAGGATTTGAGACCCTTATTTCCGCTGTGTCGGAAGGGGTTTTTGATATGATGACCGCTATGAATCTGGGGTCCGCACTGATATCCCTTGTATGTGACGGGATTATTGTCGGCGTTGGCGGTATTCTTACCTTCCTTCCGAATATTTTTATGCTGTTTCTTGCACTGGCTTTTCTGGAAGACAGTGGTTATATGTCCAGAGTGGCTTATGTTATGGACGGACTTATGGGACGGATGGGACTTTCAGGACGTGCATTTATTCCGATGCTTCTCGGATTTGGCTGCACAGTGCCGGCGGTGATGAGCGCCCGGACGCTGGAGGATACGAAAGACCGTCTGCGCACGATTATGGTGGTTCCTTTTATGTCCTGCAGCGCAAGACTTCCGATATATGTTCTGTTTTCAAAAATGTTTTTTGGGCAATATGCCATGGTGGCGGCATTTTCCATGTATGCCGTCGGTCTTGTTGTGGCCATTATTGTAGCCCTTGTTTACAGCAAAATTGTATGCAGGAATGAGGAAAAGAACTGTCTCCTTATTGAACTCCCCGAATACAAAGCACCGAATGCCCGGACGATTATCATTTATGTATGGGAGAAGATTAAAGACTATTTGACAAAGGCGGGAACAACTATTTTTGCCGGTTCCGTTATATTATGGGTCATTATGAACTTTGGACCATCCGGAATGGTATCCGATGTATCCGAAAGCTTTGCGGCCACCATCGGAAAATTCCTTGTTCCGGTGCTGGCTCCGGCAGGACTGGGACTGTGGCAGATAGGTGTGGCCCTGATTTCCGGTATCGCAGCCAAGGAACTGGTTGTTTCAAGCTGCAGTGTGCTTTTCAGTATGAATATTAATTCAGATATGGGAATCGAAGCTTTTCACCGGACATTAAATGCCATGGGATTTGGAAATCTGAATGCTTATGCGCTGATGGTTTTCTGTCTGCTGTATATTCCGTGTATGGCTACCATTGCAACGATACATAAGGAAACGGAGTCATGGAAGTGGACGATCGCCATGATTTTAATGCAGCTTCTTATTGCGTGGGGAGTCGCTGTACTGATTTTTCAGGTAGGTTCCGGTTTTATAGGAGGCTGATTTTATGATATGGACCATCGTTTTCACCATAGTTATTGTACTCTATGTTCTCTGGGTGATTTACAGGAAAATCCAGCGGATAAAAGACGGGAAGTATTGCAGCTGCGGCTGTGAAAGCTGCGGAAAAGAATGTAAAGACCGAAAAGAAGATTAAAAAATAAAAAGTATGGTACCCGGATGGAAAGTACCATACTTTTTTTAACGCAGGGCACAGACTTTGCGGTGGGCTGTTGATATCGGAAGTTCTGACAGGTCCTCCTCGGTGTAGAAATCACCATCGAAGTCGGAATTTTCAGAGGTCCCGGTAATTTCACCGATATAAACGTTCATATGCCATATGCGGTGGGAAAAAACATGCTTGATTTCTTTACAGTATTCGTAAAGGCGTGCAGACATTCCATAATTCTCATAGAAGATTTCCTCGAAGCTGACCGGTGATTCTACCTCGTACTGGACAAAACCATAAAGATTTTCCAGAAGTCCTTCTTTGTTTTTGACAAGAAAATACCGGTTTTCTTTTTTGAGAATTGCTGTAATGTAATACACATCTGTTTTGGATGTATTTTTTATATTGACCGGCAGGAGAGCTTCGGTTCCGGCAGCTCTGGCTTCGCAGAAATCCCGGACCGGACAGTGGTCACAATCGGGCTTTCGCGGTGTGCAGATACCGGCGCCCAGATCCATCATGGCCTGATTAAAAACGGAAGGGTCGGTTCCTTTGATCAGCTCGTCCATTAAAATCTGGTAAGCTTTTTTAGTTTTGTCCTGAGCGATGTTATCCTGACGGTTATAAATTCTGGACAGGATACGCAGGGTGTTTCCGTCAACAACACCTTTTTCCTGACCAAAGGCGATACTTGAAATAGCGCTGGCTGTATAAGCTCCGATACCCTTCAGTGTGATGATTTTATCGTAGGTATCCGGGAAAATACCGTGATAGTCTTCCATCACCTGTCTGGCAGCTTCCTGCATGTGGCGTATCCGACGATAATAGCCAAGCCCCTCCCAAAGCTTGAAGGTTAAGTCTTCATCGGCATCTGCCAGAGATTTGATGTCAGGAAGTGTTTCAAGAAACCGGACATAGTAATTTTTTACCGTATCCACCTGGGTTTGCTGAAGCATAATTTCACTTACCCAGATACAATAAGGATCCCGGGTATGACGCCATGGAAGATCCCTTCCGAAGTCCCCGTACCAATTGGATAAATTTGTTTGAAAGTGTTGGATATTCATTAATTTTGACATAGCCACAGTGTACCATAATTTTTTAAAAGACACAATGTAGAATCTTTTTTATAAAAAAGTTATAATCATTTCATAATTAAAATAAAGGAATTTCAGACTTGACGGCGAATATGTAATATAAGGGGAGATTTTTATGAATATTCGAGAAAAACAGGAAAAATGGGAAAAAGAATATTTGAGTCCTTATGCGTCTCTGAGCCAGAATTCTCTCGGACGGGACAGGGAAGAACCTCAGTGCGATATACGTCCGATGTATCAAAGAGATCGGGACCGGATTCTTCATTCAAAGTCTTTTCGGCGTATGAAGCATAAAACGCAGGTTTTTCTGGCGCCGGCCGGAGACCATTACCGAACCCGTCTGACCCACACGCTGGAAGTGGCTCAGATTGCGAGGACCATTGCCAGAGCTCTTCGGATGAATGAAGATTTAACGGAAGCGATTGCTCTGGGACATGATCTTGGGCATACGCCTTTTGGACATGCGGGGGAGGATATTCTCGACCAGCTTCACCCCGGGGGATTTAAGCATTATTACCAGAGCGTCCGTGTTGTGGAGGTACTGGAAAAAAACTGTAAGGGGCTGAATCTGACAAGAGAGGTCAGAGATGGTATAATGAATCATTCAACATCCAGGATGCCCGGAACGATGGAAGGAAAGATTGTCCGTTTTTCGGATAAGATTGCCTATATTAACCATGATATCGATGATGCCGTCCGGGCACATATTATCAGTGAAGATTCTCTGCCGGAGATATATACGGAGGTTCTTGGACATTCTTCAAAAGAACGTTTGAACACGTTGATCCATGGGATTATCCGGGAGAGTATGGACCAGCCGGATATCCGGATGCCGGAAGCCATTGAAAAGGCCATGCTTGGTCTCCGCAGCTATATGTTTGAGAATGTGTATACAAATCCCATTGCCAAAGGGCAGGAAAAGAAGGCCCAGAATATGCTGGAGGTCTTATATCATCATTTTCTGAAAAACTTCCATGAGCTTCCTGAAGAATATGTCCGAATGGTAACGGAACGGGGCGAAATGATGGAATCTGTTGTTTGCGATTATATTTCAGGTATGACAGATCAGTATTCGATTAAGATTTATGAAGATTTGTATGTACCTTTTGTATGGAAGGTGGTCTGATGTTTTATTCAGATGATTTGATTGAAGAAGTCCGTACACGTAATGATGTGGTGGATTTGATTGGAAATTACATAAAACTTACAAAAAAGGGCAGCTCCTATTTTGGCCTTTGCCCTTTTCATAATGAAAAGTCGCCGTCCTTTTCGGTGAGCCGGGACAAGCAGATGTATTACTGCTTTGGCTGCGGTGCCGGAGGCAATGTCTTTACTTTTGTTATGGAATATGAAAATTATACATTTGTTGAAGCTGTAAAATATCTGGCTGAGAGGGCCGGGATGAAGCTGCCGGAAGCGGAAGTCACGGAAGCAGAAAAGCAGGCAAGAAACCGCCGGCAGAAGCTTCTGGATATCCATAAAGAAGCGGCACGGTATTTTTATTATCAGTTAAAGAGTCCGGGCGGCGCCAACGCCAGAAATTATTTTGGGCAAAGGCGTCTTGACAGCGATACGATTGCCCGTTTTGGCCTTGGCTATTCCAATCCTTACAGGGATGATCTGTACCAGTTTCTCCGCAGCAAAGGATATGGGGACAGCCTTTTAAAAGATTCCGGTCTTGTGACGATTGATGAAAAGTACGGGGCCCATGACAAGTTTTGGAACCGGGTGATGTTTCCGATTATGGATGTGAACAACAAGGTGATCGGCTTTGGGGGGCGCGTTCTCGGAGAAGGAACGCCGAAATATCTGAATTCTCCGGAAACGATGCTGTTTGATAAAAGCCGTAACCTGTATGGATTGAATTTTGCCAGGACATCAAGACAGTCCTTCATGATTATCTGTGAGGGATATATGGATGTTATTGCCATGCATCAGGCCGGATTTACCAATGCCGTGGCATCTCTGGGAACAGCCTTTACCCTGCAGCATGGAATTCTTTTGAAACGTTATACCGAAGAAGTGCTTTTAGCCTATGACAGCGATGAGGCCGGGGTGAAAGCCATACTTCGAGCCCTTCCGATACTGCGTTCCGCCGGACTTCGGATACGGGTCATACATATGGATCCTTATAAAGATCCGGACGAATTTATTAAAAATCTGGGCGTGGATGCCTTTAAAGAGCGAATTGAACAGGCAGAAAACAGTTTTATGTTTGAAGTCTCTGTTTTGGAAAAATCTTATGACCTCGGGGATCCGGATGGAAAAACCCGTTTCTTTAATGCGGTGGCAAAAAAGATGCTGGCCTTTGATCAGGAGCTGGAAAGGAATAATTATATTGAAGCGGTAGCCCGGCATTATGGGATATCCTTTGAAAATCTTCAAAGGCTCGTCAATCGTTTTGGGCTGACAATGCCAGAACGGGAAATGGCAGAGGAAAAACGTCCGTTACCGGAACGGACGGAGGATGGCGCCGGATATCCAGAAGGACTTCTGGCATCTCAGAAACTTTTGCTGACCTGGCTGGTGAATGACACCGGACTGCTGAAGAAAATAAGACCGTGGCTTGGTCCGGAGGACTTTGTCCATCCTGTATATCAGAGTGTATGCAGGGCGGTTTATGAATCGATTGAATCTACCGGTCAGATTATTCCCGGTCAGATTATCAATCTTTTTCAGGAAAAAGAAGAACAGAAACTGGTTGCCGGAATTTTTAATTCTCATATTGCGGGGATTGAGGATAAAAATTCCAGAGAAAAAGCTCTTACAGAAACTGTTGTGCGAATTAAAAGGCATCATTTGGATGAAATGAGCCGAAAAATCCAGGATTTGAGTGAATTACAGAAAATTATCAAGCTGAAATCCGATTTACAAAATTTGCATATTTCTCTTTAGGGTGGAAAGAATATAGACAGATTGCCAGGAGGATGACTATGGGGGAAAAATTAACATTTGAAGAACGGTTAAAAGGACTGGTTGCCGTCGGTAAAAATAAAAAAGCCAGTATGGCTTTTCAGGAAGTCGTTGATTATTTTTCAGATATTGATCTGACGGAAGAGCAGATCGAACAGATTTATGAGGCTATGGAAAAGGCCCATGTGGATTTGCTGAAAATCGAGGATATAGAGGTTCCTGAAGAATTTTTTGAAGAAGAGGAGGCTGAGGAGCTTTCCCAAATTGATTTTTCCATTCCGGATGGCGTGAGTGTGGAAGATCCGGTGCGGATGTATCTGAAGGAAATCGGAAAGGTGCCTCTGTTATCCGCTGAGGAAGAGATGGAACTGGCAAAACGGATTGAAGCCGGGGATGACGAAGCAAAAAAACGGTTATCCGAGGCAAATCTGCGATTGGTTGTCAGCATTGCAAAGCGGCATGTAGGCCGTGGAATGCAGCTTTTGGATCTTATTCAGGAGGGAAATCTGGGTCTTATAAAGGCTGTGGAAAAGTTTGATTACAGAAAGGGCTATAAATTCAGTACCTATGCGACCTGGTGGATTCGTCAGGCCATTACGCGGGCAATCGCGGATCAGGCCCGGACGATTCGGATTCCGGTACACATGGTGGAAACCATCAATAAGCTGGTGAGAACTTCGAGGCAGCTTTTGCAGGAACTCGGGCGTGAAGCCACACCGGAAGAGATTGCAGAGCGGATGGAGCTTCCGGTGGAAAGAGTCCGTGAAGTGATGAAGATTTCTCAGGAGCCTGTGTCTCTGGAAACACCTATCGGAGAGGAAGATGACAGTCATCTCGGCGATTTTATTCAGGACGATCACGTGCCTGTACCTGCAGAAGCGGCGGCCTTTTCACTGCTTCAGGATCAGCTGGAGGAGGTTTTAGCCACGCTTTCGGACCGGGAGGCCAAAGTGCTTCGCCTGAGATTTGGTCTGGATGACGGCCGGGCCAGAACTCTGGAAGAGGTTGGTAAAGAGTTTAATGTGACTCGGGAGCGCATCCGGCAGATTGAGGCAAAGGCGCTGAGAAAACTCCGCGGACGGGGACGGAGCAGTAAATTAAAGGACTATTTGACAAATTAGGAGTGTATTATGCTAAAGATATCCGACAGATTAATTCAGGTTGCCGGCCTTGTGCCGGAGAATGTTCGTCTGGCCGATGTGGGAACAGATCATGGGTATGTTCCTATATGGCTTCTGGAACAGGGGCGTATTTCTTCGGCGATAGCTATGGATGTGAACTGCGGCCC